>JBKJOR010000346.1:0-2736 GCA_046595575.1 Pyrinomonadaceae bacterium
GGCTACCCGAGTGCTGGGAAATCATCACCATCAAATCTGCGGTTCGACCACCCGCTAACGCAGGTGGTACTGACACCGGCTCCCCGGGTGGTACTGATACCTACTCCCTCCAGCAAACCCGATCCATAGCAATCAAATCTCAAAATCAACCGACACCACTTTCTCCGCGATCTGCTTCCCAAGGTTCACGACCTTTTGATGCTCCGGGTGGTCGTTGTAGAAGTCGAGAGCTGCGCGATCTGGATACTTTGCGACGAGTCCCGTATCAAACGACCTATCTAGATGAAGAATATCTGCTCCGACTTCGAAGCTCTCGATGTTTGGTATCGATTCGACAAGCGACCGGAGGTTCGCAATGTGATTCTCGCGTTGCTCATTGGTAGTGTCGGGTTTGTATTTCCAGCAGACAATATGGACTAGCATCTCGAAGCTATCTTACAGCTGTAGCCTGCATTTCTCACGTTACCAATCAAAGCGTGGTCTTCTTTGCTTTCTTCTTTGCGACTTTGCGGGAACCTGTTTTGTCCTACACCGATAGGTGGGTTCAACAAAGGATGTTCCCGCAAAGCCGCAAAGTCGCAAAGAAGAAACAAGCAAAGAAAAGATAAGACGAAACTTTGCCATCTCGGCCGCACTCACGCAAAATCTCTCTAACAAAAATATGACCGCAACTTCTTCAACAGATCTCGGCGCGTTGTATAGCGATCAAGTCTCAAAAACAAAGATCTGGCAGGTGATCGGCGCATCGTCGGTCGGGACGATGATCGAATGGTACGACTTCTACATATTCGGGAGTCTCGCCGCGACGATCGCTCCGCTTTTTTATCCGCCCGGCAACGACACATTCGCCTACATTGCCTATCTCGCCACCTTCGCGGTCGGGTTCGTAGTGCGGCCCTTCGGAGCGCTGTTCTTCGGCCGCATCGGCGACATCGTTGGACGTAAGTACGCGTTCCTCGTGACGCTCTTGATCATGGGCGGAGCGACCGCCGTAATCGGATTTCTTCCGACCTTCGCACAGATCGGTTACGCCGCGCCGATAATCCTACTCCTCATCCGCGTTCTGCAGGGCCTCGCTCTCGGCGGCGAATACGGCGGTGCTGCGGTGTACGTCGCCGAACACGTGCCGGACGAGCGGCGCGGATTTTACACATCGTTCATCCAGATCACCGCGACACTCGGACTTTTCCTTTCGCTGGCCGTGATATTGATCGTCCAGAACACGATGTCTCCCGAACAGTTCGCCGGAAAGACCGACGCCATTGCCGGGTGGCGGATCCCGTTTCTTATCTCGATATTCCTCGTCGCGATCTCGCTCTACATCCGTCTGCGAATGAAGGAATCGCCGATCTTCCAGCATGTAAAGGCGAGCGGAATGACGTCCGCAAATCCGCTGATCGAAGCATTCACGAAATGGGAGAATCTTAAGATCGTTCTGATCTCTCTATTCGGAGCGACAGCCGGACAGGGTGTGGTCTGGTACACCGGCCAGTTCTACGCGCTGTTTTATCTACAATCGATACTGAACGTAAACACTACGTCAGCGAATTACATCATCGCGATCGCCCTATTGATGGGCATGCCTTTCTTCGTTTTCTTCGGATGGCTGAGCGACCGCATTGGGCGAAAATGGATAATCCTCGCCGGTTGTCTCTTGGCGGTGGTGACCTACTTGCCGATCTATAAGGCGATGCAGTCGGCTGCGGGATCGAACGTCGTGACCGCGATATCGCAAAAACATCCGGTGACGGGTGCGATCACACTGACGCCGCAATCGATGGACGATAAAGGCGCTCTTGTCACAGCACCGAAGGTTCTTCCGTACACGTCGATCGGCGATCTCGTTGCAAACCCTACCGCTTGGATCTTGATCCTTCTGATCTTCATCCAAGTGTTCTGGGTGACTATGGTCTACGGCCCCATCGCCGCGTATCTCGTCGAAGCGTTTCCGGCGAAGATCCGCTACACGGCGCTATCGCTGCCGTATCACATCGGCAACGGTGTATTCGGCGGGTTGCTGCCGCTGATCGGCCTGTCCGTGATCGCTCAAACGGGAAACATCTACGCAGGTCTTTACTATCCGATGATCGTCGCGGGTATCACCTTCATCGTTGGAGCGATCTTCTTGAAAGAAACGCATGGGCATAAGATCTGGGAGGAAGTGAAAGGCGGGTAGTGCACCAGTCGGTACCCCCCGCGTGAGCGGGTGGTTGAGAGTCGGGATCCAGTCACATTGATCTCATTCACGGCGCCGCACCCGGCCCGCTTACGCGGGGGGTACTGACTGTAATCCCGAATTCAACAGCTCCCAAACCTTCACCAGATGTTTCTCTTCAACCCTTATACTCCCCACCGAAAGCCGTAGTGTGAATTTCCCATCGAGCTTCGTGTGCGAGATATAAGCCTCGCCCGATTCATTGATGTTGTTCATGATTCGCTCGTTGAGTGCATCGAGATCGTCGACGCCGGTCGGGCATGCGCGGAAGCAGACGAGTGCGAAGGGAACGGGTGCAAGCATCTCGAAATTGTCCGACGCCTCGACCCACGACGCGAATACCGTCGCCAGCCGACAGTGTTCGCGAATTCGATTCACCAATCCTTCGCGGCCGAAGTACCGCATCACAAACCAAAGCTTCAAAGCTCGAAATCGGCGTCCAAGTTGAACACCGTAATCCATCCCGTTCTTCACCGAGCTCTCGTCACTCGTCTTAAGATATTCGGGAACGAGTGAGAATG
>JBKJOR010000352.1:0-2941 GCA_046595575.1 Pyrinomonadaceae bacterium
GCTAAGTCTGAGCAAGTATTCGCGCCTATAGACATACAGCCCGGTGTGTTTACGATAAAGTTCTATCAGTTTCGGTTCATCACCGATCGCTTTATTCGGGTCGCCTAAGTGCCGCATCGATGCGTCGCGCGGGAACGGTATCGGTGCTCGAGAAAAATAAATCGCGTAACCGGAACCGCCGACCACAGCCTTTACTACATTGCTATTCAGAAGCTCAGCCAAGCTTGCGATCGGCTCAACCGTGGTAGCCATATCCGCCGCATCATCCGATACAAGGGCGTCGATCGCGGCGTCGATGGTCTCAGGCGATATCAACGGTTCATCACCCTGCACGTTTACGATCACCGACTCTGCGGGCAGATCCTTTGCGACCTCGGCGATGCGGTCCGTTCCCGAACGATGATCTAAGGAGGTCATTACGGCCTCGACTCCGCAAGCCGCGACCGCATCACGGATCCGTACGTCGTCCGTTGCGACGATTACGCGCGAAACATTTTTCGCTTTCCGCGCCTGATCGACCGTATGTAAAATCAGCGGTTTTCCAGCGACGGGCAGAAGCATTTTCCCCGGAAGGCGGACAGACTCGTACCTTGCGGGGATGATTGCGATCACATTTTTTCGAGGGTTTTTCCCGTGAAGCTCCACGGGCTTTTAGCCTATCTTGAAATCAATTCGAATACAAGGCGGAGAGCGACAAAGCGCATCGCATGGAAGTGCCGGATATTTTTCGGTAAACTCGGTCGCGTGGATACCCCAAACGAAAATGTCCTTGCTGACTTCGATCGACCCGTTGCACCGACTTACGTTCCCACACCAGACAACCCGCCATGGAACGGCTGGGTTGCAGTCGGTGTCTGGTTTGCTAGCGTTCTTTTCGTCGGGATCGTTCCACTGATCTTCCTCGTTCCGTACCTGATAACTCAGGGTCTTGATCTGGGTGATCGAGACCGACTTAGCGAATTCGTACGAACCGACTCGACAGCGGTCATCCTGCAGCTGGCCCCGATCATGCTCGCCCATGCTCTCACACTAATAGTGGCTTGGTTCGTCGTCACGCGGTTTAATACATATTCGTTCCGGCAGACGTTGGGATGGAAAATGAACGGTTTCAAGTGGTGGCACGCGATCCTGATAACCGTCGGATTTTACGCTCTCGCTATCACGCTCTTGTCTCTCCTGGGTGATGTCGAGAACGAATTCGAGATCCTACTGAAAACTTCGAAGTATGCGGTCTATCTCGTGGCTTTTTTTGCAACAGTGTCGGCTCCGCTCGTCGAAGAAGTAGTATACCGGGGACTTCTTTATTCAGCCTTCCAGCGCCGATTCGGTGGGATCATTGCGGTCATATTCGTAACGCTGCTGTTCACGCTGGTGCACGTACCCCAGTACAGTCTTGGAGCCGTACCTGATTACGCGACGGTCGTAACGCTTCTTCTTCTAAGCCTGTCGCTAACCTTGCTGCGAGCGGGAACCGGCAATCTTCTTCCGTGCATCGTCCTTCATACGGTATTCAACGCGATTCAATCCGTGCTTTTAGTTGCGGAACCCTATCTCAAGGCGCTCGAACCGGTGGTTGAGCCGACCGCCGCCGCGCTATTCAAGTAGAAAAAGCCCGCGATCCTTGGCGGTTCGCGGGTCATAATTAACTCTTAATGCTGTTCGATTACGGTTGCTTCGTCGGTGGCGGCGACGGATCCGATTTTGTCGGAGCCGGTTCGGACTTTGTCGGGGCCGATGATGACGATGATGATGAAGAGGACGATGATGAATATGACGGCGAACCTGAGCTCGGCTCGTACGAACTTCCACCCCGATCACCAAAACCTCCGCGGCCGCCTCCCATTGTCTCCTGCATCCTGACAAACGGCGGAACCGGCGACCGGTCACCAGCTGATACGATCGGCGTATTCACCGGTGGCATAGGTTGCGTTGGCCCGATTGGACCTCCTCCGCCCGGGTTGTGAGGCGCATTCCAAATAACCGGCGGTAGATCATACCAACCAAGATAATGGCCATACCCGTATCCGTACGGCGATCCCCATCCGTACCCAAACGGCAGGAATACATTGCCCCCAAAACGCGGATCGAATATCCAGAGCCCGAACGCGCTGAATAGATTCCAGCGATTTCCCAGATACGACCGCATCAGTGCCGTTCGGACGAGGTCGCGGTTAAGCGTATCCGTTATCTTTGCGAGCTGCTTGCTCCTTGCTTTGCTCCAGATCTCAAGAGCATCCTTCTTACCTCGGTCAAATTTCGCGACCGATGCACCCGACACCCCGACTGTAATGGAGCGCCCCGCCTTAACAACTTCCCCAGCTCTCCCAAGGCGGGCCGATCCTTTCCAGACTTCGAGCCGCTCTTCTCCTCCCTCCATGACATCTATCCGATAGACCCCGGACTCAACAAGTAAATATTTTGACTTCGGCGTGGTTATCGCGACCTTAAACTCCTCCGCGGCAAAAACCTCGAGAATCGCGCTCCCACTCTCAACCTTTAGCTGCAGATCATCGAGTGATGTCGTTACGAATTCGAATCGCGTGTTGTCGCCTAACCGCAGGTATGAACCTGGATTTAAGAGAATCTCCGCTTTACTCGCGTACCCCGTCGACACTTTGTCGCCGATCTCTAATGTGTCGCCTTTAGTCATGTAACCAGCTCTGCCTGCTTTACGTGCGACCGAAACGGTTCCCTCGAGGAAATTGACGCCGCCCGCCTTAGCAGAAATTACGTACCGGTCGCCCGCCGCTGCAGCGAGGGTATCATCCTGTGCGAATACTGCGCTGCACGAGAACGCCACGCAAAGTAATGGCAAAAACAAACGAATGCGATAGTCTTTCATCGGGTCTCCTTAAAGTGAATCTGATCCATCTTAGATTATCTCGGATCTTGTTAATAGGTTTTATCGTAAAGATAAGTCAATAAAACCGTCTAAATATTT
>JBKJOR010000406.1:0-4948 GCA_046595575.1 Pyrinomonadaceae bacterium
CTGACCAACGCTCAGCAGGAAAAGCTAGTTTTACTAATCGTAAAAACGTTAGATCTGGACAATATAACTGCGATCCAGATCGACTTCGACGTCGCGCTTTCCGAGCGCCCGTTCTACCGAAAACTGCTCGAAGGGTTACGCAAACAGATGCCCGATAACGTGCCGCTCTCGATTACCGCATTAGCATCTTTCTGTCTAGGGGACAGGTGGATGACCGGACTCGCGGTCGACGAGGTCGTGCCTATGATCTTTCGAATGGGTGCCGATGACGGGGGCATCAAACAACACCTCGCGGAGGGAGGTGATTTCCGCGAACCGCTCTGTAGGGCGAGTTATGGAATTTCCCTTGACGAGCCGCTCGAGATGCAGTTTGATTACACACGGCGAATCTATCTGTTTAGCCCACAGTCATGGAAAGAATCGGATTTAAGAATCTTCACCGCAAGAATCGAAAAGTAAGTTTTGTCCGGCGCCTGCTGACGATTCTTTTGGCGACGGCCCTATTCCACGACATGGGTGCCCGCCTTAACGCTTGCGGCCCATCGTATTTAGAACCCGTTTTCGTTTTCAAGGGCTCACCCGACATCCCTTTTGAAGAATTCACAAGCGGAAATGTCGGAATAATACGCCCTACGTTCGGACGGAAGTCGCTCGTGATTGCATACCGCTACATTAGCGGAGGCGGATATAGCGTAGCGGAACAGCAATTTCTCATCCAGGCGTTGCGTGGAGATCCACCGGAACAGGGCGATGAGCGCGAGGCTGTGAAGGCCTGGCTGGAAACGAGGAAGAGGATATTGCCCGACGACAAGGTTCCCGATATCTACACGGAGCGAACCAACGGCGGGTACAATTTTTTTCCGAACTGCACAAAAAATGCATTTGAGGTAGCGTCGCAAACTCTGAATGACCGAGCTTCTACATACGGTGCTGACGACCTCGATGTCCGCGACTGGCTCGCGGCACAGGATCGTGTGTTCGACATCTGTTCCAGCGGGACGACGTTACCGCCAGAACTTGGCGTCGAGGCTCCTCTCTGGCTAAAGAAAGATCGAGATTACCAGATCGGCGCTGCGCATTTTTACTCGCTTGATTTTGAGGAGGCACTCCATCGATTCAAACAAATCGCGGAAGATGGCGAATCGCCCTGGCAAGATATAGCCGACTATCTCGTCGGCCGGACGCTGGTTCGGCAGGGAAGCCTGACAAAGAATGAAGCAAGAAGTCGCGTGGTCTATGAACAAGCCGAACAGCACTTGGAATCCCTCGTGCGAAAAGGGGGAAAATTGTCCCGGGCGGCGGAGGAGCTGCTGGGTTTGATCAAGTATCGTATCCGGCCCGAGGAGCGAGTCGCCGAGCTGGCGAAAACGCTCGCGTATACCAGCAGTAACGATAACTTGCGCCAGGATCTCATCGATTATTCCTGGCTCATCGACAAGTTCGAAGGGCAGGTGCTGAATGAAATTCGCGATCGTAAGGCCAAGGAGCTAAGAGAGCAAGATGCTGCCCGCCGCCCGGTTATATCCGCCAGTACTAATTCGACGGCCATTTCGCGGCCGGATGGTCCTCAAGAAATGGGGTCGGCGATCAACGCAAATGTCAGAAGTGACGGGAGCGTGCCGTCTGCATGGGAAAAAGAGCGCGATGCGATTCGGAAGGGGAAGATCATCTCAGTCGGTCTGACTCACCAACTTCCCGGCAAAGAGTATCCTGAAAATACAACGGAGGTGTTCGACCCGGACGTCACAGATGCCGAAGTGATCGAAGCGTTCAGGAGCCGTCTCGGTAGAGACATTACGACTGACGAATCTAAGTCGATCTTAGCCGACAAGGCTACGGCGCTCGCGGGTCGGCGCGAATATCTCGGAGCTAATTTCCGCTTCACGGAAGGTCGGAGCGAAAGTACGGGCCGGGATTATTACGGTGATGAAGAGTTGACCACGGGTGCGGTCCCTGATTTCCTTCGTCGAGAAGATCTAACTGACTGGGTTCTCTCCTTTCAGATCGATGACGACCAGGCCTATACGCATGCGCTCTCAAGGTGGCAAGAGATGAAGTCGCCCGCGTGGTTATTGGCCGCTCTGACAAAAGCAAAGAAGGATTCACCCGGTATCCAAAGGCTGATCGGCGAAGGGCAGAAAATGCCTCGGAGTATGGCCGCGTACCCGACCGTTGCCTACCATATCGCACGGCTAGAGATCGATCTCGGAAAGCGCGACGAAGCGAGAATGCTTTTGGATGAGATTTCGAATTCGAGCTTTTCTATGCTTCCAGTCTCGTCTCAGAATTTATTCTTGGAATTGAGACTTGGCGTTGCACGCACGTTGGGAGAGTTCTTAACATTCGCCGGCCGCAAGCCCGTTACATTCTCGAACGGCGGATCATCTTACGGAAACCTTCGGGACTTCCTTGAGCAGGAAAAAAGCTATTGGAACCCCGAATATGACAAACAAACACGCGAAGAATTTATTCGGGACACAGAGGAGCGTTATCGGGATCTTCTCCCGTTAGACGGCCGTGTTCTATTCGATGAACGCACTGCTGATATTTTCAATCGTCACTTTCCCGTCGATCTGCTCGCACAGGCAGCCGTAGCGCCTGAACTGCCCGACCACATGCGCGGACCGCTGGCGGAGCTCGTCTGGACGCGAAGCGTACTGTTGGAGCGTCGAGATTTGATTCCGAAAGCGTCCGCCGAGGTGATGCGTTTGCGTCCCGATCTTGCGGAAGCATTCCGAGCATACTTGAGCATCAAAACGCTCTCTGCTAAACGAAATGAAGAGTTGTGGATCCTGATCACGAATCCACGGCTGACCGCGTTCATAAAAAGCGGGATCCCCCCTCGCGACAATGAAGTAAGTAGTTGGCAAGACGGTTGGTGGTACGAACCAAGTGACACGGATTACGATAATAAAGGCAACGAACTTCCAAAGCGTGTCGCCCGTCCAGGCTTCATCAGCGCCCAACAGTCTGCCGATGCCCGCAAGGAAAGGCAACGGATCTTTGCAGCTGGGGACGCCGAACGATATTTGAGTGCTCGCGTTTTTGAATGGGCGAAGGAATCACCTCGGGATGCGCGTTTGGCGGAAGCACTGTATATTGTCGCAACGATAAATCTCCCGACAAAGTACGGGAGTGGCAACCAGGACGTTCGCAACAAAGCGATCGGGATGTTAGAAGATCGTTACGCCAAAACACCTTGGCTTGCCAAGGCGAAAGAGGATGATTACTAGAACGGCCCTGGATATTATAGGCTATGCCTGTTGGACCATCTCGACGGTTTTCATCAAGATCTCGATCGGGAATAAATTCTCAACGAACCGAAGGTGGAGGCGAGTTCGCCCGTCTTCGCCCGTCTGTCGATTACGCACGACGGCGAGCCCCGAAAAATCATATTCTTCACTGATAAATTTGACTCGGTCGCCGATCCCGACGTTGAGCGTGGTAAAGACAGCCGCACCGCTCCGGCTGACGTTTTCAGTGATCGTGCGTTCACCGCCGGTCGCTCCGTCCTTTGTATCGATAAGGGCAAGATATAGGTCGACGGGACGCCAAAAACGAACGTCCGATCGCTTCTTGAATTCAGTCTTTGATTCCTCTACGCTCCACATTCCCTCCGGGTCGACACCGGATATACGGTAGAACTGACCCGGGTCGTTCTTGTAGCTCGGAGGTGGGTTCTTTCCGATAAAAGCGACGCCAGTGTGAAAGTTTGTAGGATCATCTGCGGTCATGGGAGCGCAGTGCTGAATGAGTCCCCACACTCGGTAGAACTCTTTTTCGTGATCGTAGCATCGCATGTGTGCCGGTAAGGGGATCATCAGCGAGATGAGCGTTCCGACTTCACACCGACGGGGCAAGTTAAAGCTGGCGCCCGTCGATGAGGCGCTAATTAGATCAGCGGCCTCCCTCCATTGGCTATCATCCTTTTCTCTACCTTTTACGACTGCGTATAACGACATAGCTGTTAAGTCCGCCTTTTGTTTGGGCAGCTCGGTTCGGACTGACATTAAGACATCTCCTGGATCGACTGATCGATAATACGAATGAGGCAAGGGCGAGCATTTTCAAACTAGTTTCTTATTCGATCCCTTCGAGCGGGAACATGTGGTCAATGAACTCAAGATGCAGTCGAACGATCCCATCGTCTCCGACCCGTTTACCCCGAACGATCGATATAATGCTTAGGTCGTGCCGATCACTCTTTACACGCAGGAAAGCTCCAGTTTCGACGTTGAAGGATGTGAAAACCGCAGCACCGCCCAAGCTTAAATTCTCGGTCACACTGACTTCGCTTGCGGCTACATCACCATTCTCGTCGAGCATTTCCAGCAGCAGTGATTCCGGAATTGCAAAGCGGGTATGTCTCCGTAGGTGACCGGGAAGATCACTTTCATCGGGATCCCTACTCGCCTCGACAAGCTGCCATAACCCGCCATCTGCTCGACTCGCAAGATCGTAAAGTTTTGACGGATTGTCTACGAAAGTTCCCGGCGGATTCTTCCCGATGAACGCGACGCCGATCGCATAAGCATCCGCTACGCCCCCGTTACCGAGGGGCACACACCGTCGAACAAGGCCCCAGATCCTATATTGGGGCTCGAGGTAATCGTAGCAGCGGAGCTGACGAGGCATTGGTACACTCATGACCAAAAGCCGTCCGCGCTTTACCGGCCGCTTCAGCTTAAATCCTGATCCGAAGGCCGAGATATCTTCGAGGCGTGTGATCTCTGTCCACGCGAGTTTGCCGTCCACTTTCACTTCAATCCGCGCCGGAAGCGCTAACGGATATCGTTGAATACGGCGATTGTCCTGATCGGTTGCGATAGTTGACATTTCTGCTTGGGGCGAGCCTTTAATCCGGCGAGGCGTCGTCTTGCGAAAGGATTGTGTTTTGAAGAATTTAGCGGGGTGCTTGCGAAGGTGGGGCAAGTTGCTAAACAGGCCG
>JBKJOR010000008.1:0-9431 GCA_046595575.1 Pyrinomonadaceae bacterium
CGCGTGTTTCGCCTGCCAATTCCTATTTCTTAGAATAGCTTCGGTAGACCGTTTCGATCCAGAAATCGGTCTTGATAAATCCGCTGCCCCATTCCTTATACTTCTCTGGCAATCCAACTTTCTTGATATCTTCCACCGACTTACCTTTTTTCATCTCGGCCTGAATCAACGCTGACGTTTCGACCAGCGTTCGCTGGTATGTTTTCAAATCCTCGAGCGTTGAGACGGGTCCGTGTCCGGGAATCAGCTTGGCGTCGGCAGGGATCTGCCTTATTAGCGTTTCGAGATTATTGATCAAGCCCTGGACGCTACCATTGCTGTCAATATCGACGAACGGGAAACGCCCGGCGAAGAAATCATCACCGAGATGGACGACGTTTGCTTTTGTAAAGAACACGATCGTATCTCCATCAGTGTGGCCGTTCGGATAGTGTACCGCTCTGACTTCTTCGCCGTTGATGTGCATCGATATGCTTTCGGTGTAGGTGACGATGGGCAAAGCGAAAGCCGGGTACGGCGGAGTCTTCTGGCCAAAGATCACCGGCGGATCAAGCAGCCTCTTTCGTACGTTTGCATGTGCGACGATTATCGAATCTTTCCCGAAGAACTGGTTTCCCTCGGTATGATCGCCGTGCCAATGTGTGTTGAAAACAAACCGCGGCGTCTCTGAACCCAATTCCTTCAACGCTGCGGCCAGCTTGGTACTCATCGCCTTATAATCGTCGTCGACGATCAGAATTCCTTCCATTCCGACCAAGGCTCCGACATTCCCGCCGCGTCCCTGCAGCATGTAAACGTTGCCGCTAACTTTTGTCGTCTTTACCTGGACGTCCTGACCGTTTTCAAAGTGACGGTTATCGCCGTGGCCCGGAACCTGAACAACGAGCAAAGATAGAAATCCAATAAATGTGAATATTGTTCGCATGATTCTCCGTTTGGTTAGAAGTATTTTCCTTTTCCGATCTGATAGCTCCCGTTTAGAAACGGATTTGAGAGTCGCTCTTCTCCGATCGTGGTTTCCGGTCCGTGACCAGAATATACAGTAAAGTCGTCACCGAGAGCGACGATATTAGTGGTGATAGAATCCATTAGTTGCGTGTGACTTCCACCCGGCAGGTCGGTGCGGCCGATCGAGCCGGCAAACAAACAGTCGCCGACAAACACTTTCTTCGCCGTCTCCTCGGCCAATACGACATGGCCGGGCGTATGTCCCGGACAGTGAAGGACCTTCAACCGAAGCATTCCTACCTCATAAGTTTCTCCGTCATCCCAGTTCCGCGACAATTCAGGTGGATCTTCGTAATCAAAGCCGAGTGCTGCCATCTGGTGCGGCTGTATGCCCATGAACAAAGGTTGTTGAGGCAGGGCGTAGTAGAGATCTTCGTCGCCCTCGTGAAGAATTATCTCGGCATCCGGGAAACTTTTATGGAGGGCTGCGGTCCCGCCGACGTGATCCAGATGTCCGTGCGTTAGAGTTATCGCCTGCAGCTCGAAGCCTTCGCGCTTGATGTAATCGACCAATTCTCGAGACTCTTCCCCTGGATCGATACAGATCGCCTTCCTCGTCACTTCGCACGCAACGATCCGAGTATTCTGCTTGAAAGGTGTAAGTACGAACCGTTGAACGATCATTGTTGGGATAGTTTAGCGAGGTAAGGCTCGGCATCAAAACCGGGCTTCATTGATCCGCGCACCATGAATCGGACCGCTTCGCGATACGTCTCGGCATTTGGCCGACCCTGGAAGCATGGCGTCTCGATCTCATCCAAACTGAGATAGCTGACCAGACAACTCATCAACATCCATAGCAATATTTCGTCTTGGGTCCCGATCGGGTTGTGCTTGCGAATGAGATCTCGGTCGTTGAAAATGCCTTCGACAATTTTACTAAACTCCGCTTCATCGATAGTCGCCACGTTTCGATTAGACCATAAATCCCGCTAGTTGGGCACTGTACCAAAATCAGGCGGGTCGCAATGATTACTTGCATTTTGTGCGTACGGAAAAAAGGCAGCTTTAGATACTTTCGGTCGTCTACAAGCGTGAGTTCAAGCCGATTTGCTTGGCACAATGCTTGCAAATACGGCGAGTATCGGAAGGTTCATATTTGAAAACACGGAAGGTCAACTGAAGGACATCGGAACGAACAAGGGCAGGGACACTGCCGGTTCCAGACGGAACCGGCACAGGGAAATAGGTTGATACAGTTCGATTGACTTTCGTGGTTTGGGGAAAAGATCGGTTTGCTTGGGGGAAATCTTCGGGTGTGGGCACGAAGACTTTACCGATCTTTCCCCAGAACTTCTTTTTGCAATTTCTAGAGTTTGATCTTTGAATTTCGGGAACAGAATGCCTCAATTTCTAACTTTATAGGGTGAACATTTTCTACAACAATCTCACAATCCTTCTTCATGAGCTTCTGATTTCGATTTTCTTAGAAAATGCCGGGATTTCTTCATTGAAATTCCGGCTTTCTTTTTTCTTCTTCGTACATTAAGTAGTGCGTCTCGTTCATCCCGACCTTTTCATACACTCGTTGTGCGTGCACATTCTCCTTCTCAACATACAGCCTGAATCCGCATACATTACCTCTTTCGGCAGCCGTCTCCTTTACAAAGCGATATAGGCGGCTATATATCGAACGTCCGCGCTGGTCGGGTAGAATGTAGACACTTTGGACATACCAGAACCAGCCGTTGCGCCAGTCGCTCCATTCAAACGTCACGAGCAAACCGCCCGCGATATGATTGTTGTGTTCGGCGACGACGTAGAAGCCCTTGTTCGAGTCGTCGAATACAGCCGAAACCCCGACCTTAAGAGCCTCGGTCTCTAGCGTCTTACCCTCGGTCTCGAGAGCCATCGCCTGGTTGAACTCAACCAGAGCGCCAATATCGTCCTTCTTTGCCAACCGGATATTCATGAGATCTTCGTCTTGACGGATTTCGCGGTGCACTCTAACCTAGAATGTTTTGCGCTGAGTCGCATTCTGAACCGTATGAAATTACGCATACTTTATCACGGCAACTGCTTTGACGGTGTTTCGTCGGCCGCGATATTCACTAAGTTTTACCGTTCGACGATCGATCCTTCGGTGGAGGTTGCTTACACGCCGACTATGCACCGGGCCGGCAATGCATTTGACCGTGAACAGTTCGACGGCGACGAGAATGCAATCGTCGATTTCAAATACTGCGCCGACGAAAGGCTGACCTGGTGGTTCGATCATCATCAGTCGGCATTTCTATCCCCCGAAGACGAAAAGCACTTTTTAGCTGATACGGGCGGCCAGAAGTTTCTGGATACGAAGAGTGCGTCATGCGCCGAGTTTATTGCGCGAGTGGCCAGTGAGAAATTCGGGTTCGAAGATCCATCGTTGGCCGAGCTGATCGAGTGGGCGCACATAATCGACGGGGCGTTCTATGAGTCGGCTGCACAGTGCGTCGAGCTTCGATCCTCGGCTCTGAAGCTAATGCAGGTGATAGAGGGCGAGAAGGATCCAAGATTTGTCGAGAAGATCATTCACTGGCTGACTGAACGAACCCTCGACGAATTGGTTGAGAGCGACGAGATTCAGGAACGGCTCGTACCGATCCTTGAACAGCACTGGAATACCGTCGCCGTTATCAAAGAGAAGTCCGTCTACGATCGTGGTGTCGTTTATTTCGATCTGACGGGTACGGCGATCGAAGGATATAACAAGTTCATCCCGTATTACTTTCACCCAGAAACCACGTACGTAGTCAGCCTAAGCCAGAGCCCATTCCGAACGAAGATCTCGGTCGGATCGAACCCCTGGGCGCCGAGGCCGCGAACCCATAACATCGCAGAGATCTGTGAGCGATACGGCGGCGGTGGCCATGCTGTCGTGGGTGCGATCTCGCTGAAACCGGACGACCTCGAGAAGGGTCAAAAGATTGTTGATGAGATCATTCCCGAATTACAGTTCGCGGACTGAAACTCGCGGAGTTGAAACAGAGTTTCCAGAGTTGCAGTGTTTCCAGAGCTGCGGAGTTTCAGAAGTATTGGTCCGAGAACTACGGGACTCTGCAACTCTGGAAACACTGCAACTCTGGACTCTGCAAACCCTAATTCTTAGCAAAGACCATCGTCGAGGAATTCGTGCCACGTGGCGTCGACTGCTCGCGTACGACGGTAAGCGTCTTGCCGTCAGCCGACATCGACCAGACATCTTTTGTAGTCATGGAAATCTCGCCCATCGGCCCGCTAAGAGTGCGTGACGAGTTCAAGGTCGCCTTGCTCGCCTCCATCGCTGCCTTGTACTTGACCGGCATCTTTCCATTCGGGCCGTCGATCTCAACGACGGTTTCTTTTCCGTCCAACGAGTAGGCGATCGTAGAGTCACCCCCACCAAAACCGCGCCCCATGCCACGGCCGCCGCCTGGGCCACCTTGAGGAGCATCTGTCGGCGGAGCAGCTCGTTTAGTCTCGGTCGTAACCTTCAATTCCTTATCCGTCTGTGCCACCGTCAACGTCATCGATTCGACCCGCATGCGATCACCAAGCTGCGACTTAGCCACGTCGAGCGTCCAGGTTCCCGAAAAGTCGGTCTGCTTTGCCTGAGCAAAAGCCGAGATGGACAAAGCGACGACGAGAGCCGCAAACGAAAATGCTTTTTTCATAATTCTCCTGATAAAAAAGAGTTTCCGCGGTTTAGACGCACGGAAACTCCGGATGGTTTTGTCAAAACTGTAAAGTTGTGCAAATAAGCTCTACGCCTCGGCAGCTTCCTCCCGCTTGTGAAGAACACTGTGGCGATATCCGTATAGGAAATAGACCACCAGCCCCACAATGAGCCAGATCCCGAATCGCCACCAGTTCAGCCAACCGAGCTCGGTCATCAGGTAGGTACAGCTCATGACGCCGAGGAACGGGATCAGTGAGTATCGCTTAAGAAACGCGAGCACGACCATTATCAGTGAGAAGACCGCGAAGACGATGTATGGGATCTTATGCGCGAATGCGTCCCAGGATGTCTCGTCTTCCTTAGGCGTGATCGTCATAAAGTCGGTGAGAAAATTCGGGTTGAAGTAATACAGTGTCCCGAGCACGATTACGAGCATGACAGGAGCTATATACCGTGCACTGACGAAAGGCACGTACCGATTCTCGCGCCCGAACTCCTTGTCCTTGATGAGAATTCCCCCGCAGACAAGGGTAAACGCAAAGAGCGTCCCGATCACACCGAGGTCTGTGACCTCGGTCAGGTTCATGAAGAGCGCCGGGATCGCGACGACGATTCCCGTCAGGATGGTCGAGAACCAAGGGGTGCGAAACTTCGGGTGAATCGATGAAAATATCTTCGGCAGCAGGCCGTCGCGGCTCATTGCCATCCACAAGCGCGGCTGGCCGATCTGGAAGACGAGGAACACCGTTGCCAAGGCGATAACCGCACTGACGGCTATGACACCGGCGAGCCACGGCATCTTGTCGCGAAACACGAACGCAAGCGGGTCACCGACGTTCAGATTGCCGAACGGTTCCATCCCGGTCAGCACCAGAGCTAGCAAAATGTACAGAACGGTGCAGATCGCAAGCGAGAAGAGCATCGCACGAGGCAGATCGCGTCGCGGATTTTCACATTCCTCTGCGGTTGTCGATAGAGCATCGAATCCGATATATGCGAAGAACACTGCAGCGACACCCGTCATCACTCCACTGATCCCGTTCGGCAGGAATGGCGTCCAATTATCCGTATTTACGAACGTCGCTCCTAAGATGATGACAAGCAAGATCACCGCGATCTTCAAGATCGTCATCGCGTTTCCGACGATCTTCGATTCGCGGATGCCGACGTAGACAAGCGCGGTGATAAGGAGAGTCATTACAAGGGCGGGAACATCGGCGATGATCCGCCAGTCGCCGACCATTGGGGCCGTAGTCCACGCCGAGTACGCTTCGACGGAGCTGGTCGTCAGCTTATCCGATATCGCGACGAGGTCGTCGCCTTTCATCAACGTGAGCGCGTCGATCGTGTGTCCCTGAGTCAGTGCCGCAGCGACTGCTTCTTCATTGTCTGCAAATCCGCGCGAGGCGGACAGGTAATCCATCGTCAGGAAGGCGGGGATCTTCAGGCCGTAACTCGACATTAGGCGCGTGAAGTAGTCACTCCATGAAATCGCGACCGCGATATTGCCGATCGCATATTCGACGATAAGGTCCCAACCGATTATCCATGCGAAGAGTTCACCAAAACTTGCGTATGCGTAAGTGTATGCAGAACCTGCGATGGGAATCCGCGAGGCGAAATCGGCATAGCACAAAGCCGAAAATCCACACGCGATCGCCGAGAACATAAAGAGAAAGATCACGCCCGGTCCGCCGCGATAAGCTGCTCCGCCGATCATCGCAAAGATGCCTGCTCCGATGATCGCCGCGATACCCATCAGCGTCAGGTCGCGAAGCTTCAAAGTCCGTCGCAATCCGCCCCCGTCGCCTCCGACGTCGTCTTGAGCGTGCTCGCTCATTCCGGAAGCGGCATCGGATTGGATCTGTGCGATGGATTTCTTACGGAACAGGGATGTGCTCATGTTTTTGCCTCGACGACATAATCGGTTTTTGTAAAAAATTGCCGTCTGAGTTGACGGCTTGAGAAGGTTTAGCGAATTTTGAAGGAAAAAACCAAAAGATGCAATGGAACTGGGGGGCCATTCGGCCTTTCCTGAAAGCAAATCTAAGTTCGGGCGGAACGCGACTCTTATGGAGCTTACATCGTTTGGCTGTTGGCAAGATCGTTTGCTATCGCGTTATCGCCTGACTGAGGCGTTTCCTTTGTATGAAAAAACAACCGATTCATCAGAATCTTAATACGAGCTTTGTGAACATCGGAGCGCTCGTCCGGTACCTCCGCGGGCTGAGTTTTGTCGGCAGTATCCGCATCGAGCTTGCGAGCTACGAGGCCGAGATCGTTTTCACGGAATCTAAGACTGTACGCGCACGCGAGTACGACCACATCGCCGGTCGGATCTCGCACGGTGAGAACGCGCTGCAGCGGATATTGATCCGAGCAAAGGAACCACACGGTCGCATCCACGTTTACAAAGCTACCGAAGGCAATTCGGGACGCGATGACGGTTCGGTGTTCGTCGACAAGGCAATCATGAACGGTGCCCGCAAACTGGCGGCGAGCCATGGGGGTGTCGTCGTAGTTTCGAGAAATCAGGAGTTCGTGCTGAGTGGACGCGAAGGCGAAAATGCACTTGTCCTCGCCGCTCTCTCGGAACTGCTCCGCGAGATCGACACGTCATTGGCGGAAGGCAAGCTGAGTTTCCCCGCGGCCTTCCGCGTCGCGTGCGACGAAATTGCATCAGAGTTCCCTTTCTTACAGCAGAGCAGAGAGGCCCTGGTTTACAAGAAAGGGGAGATCGCGTTGAATACCGAAGCCGATGCCGCGATCGTAGTATCCGCCGTGTTTGCCGCCCTTCAGCCGATATTTAAGCGACTGAGAAGCGAGCTAAAATATCAGGAACTGCTTCAGATCCTCTCCGAACGCTTGCTTGAGATCGTTACCGAACGTCGTCGCGAGTTCGTTCAACTCGGGCTGGTCGATCATATTGAAGGATTGCTCGCCAGCGAGTGACGAGGGCCTTTTCGCGTGGGCCCTATCGTCAGGTAGACTCGTCACCATGGATTGGAAGATCTTCGGCACTGCGTTCGTTACGCTTCTGCTCGCCGAACTCGGCGACAAAACCCAGCTCGCGATAATCACCATGACGGCGAAGACGGATTCAAAGGTAGCCGTCTTTCTCGGCGCAAGCCTTGCACTCGTTTTAGTCTCATTGCTCGCGGTTCTTTTCGGCGGCCTCCTGAGCCAGTTCATTCCGACCGAATGGCTGCAGCGGATCGTCGCCGTCGCGTTCATCGTGATCGGGATCCTGATGTTAGCGGGATGGATGTAGGCGGGGGAAGTCAGTGGAACGCGGGCATCCTGCCGGCCATTCTCAATCGCCGGCAAGATGCCGGTGTTCCAACGACCAGTGAAGTCTTACCTCACTTCTTCAATCTACTCGCAAATTTCTGCCGGAACTTCGCAACTTTAGGAGCGACGACCCCGGCACAGTACGGCTGGTTCGGATTGTTCGCGAAATACTCCTGATGATAATTCTCAGCGGGCCAGAACTTTTCGAACGCCGTGACCTCGGTGACGATAGGTTTTTCGTAGATTCCTTCATCCGTGATTTCCTTGATCACGTCCTCAGATGCATGCTTCTGCTCGTCCGAGTGATAAAAGATCGCCGACCGGTACGACGTCCCGATGTCGTTTCCCTGCCGATTAAGCTGCGTCGGATCGTGAACGGTGAAGTACACGCGTAGAAGGTCTGCAAACGACAGTTTGTCGGGATCGAATCGGATCTGCACGACCTCGGCGTGGCCGGTCGTCTCCGAGCAGACTTCTTGATAAGTCGGATTCTCGGTGTGCCCGCCCGAGTAGCCAGAGACGACATCCTCGACACCCTTCAAATCATCGAATACCGCTTCGACGCACCAAAAACATCCCGCCGCGAGTGTTGCTGTTTCCAAGTTCTGTTCCATTTCCCAATCAAATCAAAATGGGCATCGTAAATCAAACGTCGGTACCTACCATATCCTTGCCGCTGCGCTAGGAAAGGAATTTTGTAGAATTTGCGATGCTCAACTGGAACGAGCTCCGGAGGAGCGGAATGTTTGTAGATTATGCGGATCGCAACCGGACCGAGCTCCGGAGGAGCGGAATGTTTGTAGACTATGCGGATCGCAACCGGATCGAGCTCCGTAGGAGCGGCACAGTTTATGTCGCTCCTACGGAGCTGGAGATTTGAGACGAGACCCAGCTACAAACATTTCGCTCCTACGGAGCTTTTGAAATATTATCGGTAGAAAACAAATTGACCGCTTCGGACAGTGCAATATGAAAGGAAAAGAGAATGCGAATGAGGTGTTTCAGCGAATGGTGGACGAACGAGGCGCGGCGTTACGTAGGCTATCCCCGCAAGAACTAATGGCTGCGGGCGAAGACCCGGAGGTGGTGGTGAAAATTCAGGGGAGGCGTGGCACGATCTGCAACATCGTCGAGTGAAGGGACGACGGATCTCTGCGAGTCGTTGTCCAAGGGTTTTTAGTTTCAAGATACATTTCAAGTTTGAGCCACGTATCTTTAGACGGTTTCTACAAACGCCTCAACGGGGAGATTGAAGTAATGCCCGACGAGGAATTTTATGACTTCGATTGAGCACTTCGCATACCTACTCCTCATCCTCCCTCAACTTCTCCAGCACAGAAAAATCTTCCAACGTTGTTACGTCGCCCGCGATCGCACCGCCGGCGGCGACCTCACGCAACAGGCGGCGCATGATCTTTCCCGAACGCGTTTTCGGAAGCGTGTCGGTGAATCGAATGTCGTCGGGTTTAGCTAGTGCACCAATCTCCTTTGCAAC
>JBKJOR010000207.1:0-6674 GCA_046595575.1 Pyrinomonadaceae bacterium
ATCAAATAATGGACGCTGACGGCGACGGTATCTTTGAAACGCTCCTTGGTGATTATGACGAGATTATCGTCCCGAATTGGGTTCTGAGATGATCTGCCGGTGCCTTGACCTCAGTGCAGCTTGGCAACGGACGGTGGGAGAGCACGGCGTTCAACTCGCGCCTGCAGCCGACGCACATCGCACTAGTGTGACTCCCGGTCAGGCGAATATTCTCGATCTCGATTACGCATACGGCACGACGGCGAACAACGGAAATGTGTTGAGCCAGACGATCACCGTTCAAAGCGTCGGACAGACGAACGGTTTCACGGCGGTGCAGACTTACAGCTATGACAGTTTGAATCGGCTAAAGGATGTGGTCGAGCGGCCCTATGGATGGACGGAAACGAACTGCACGAGCGATCCTGCGAAGTGCTGGAAGCAGACGTTCAGTTCGATTGCTACGGTAAGAGACAGTTCGCCGTCTTCGTTCGCGAACCAGGCCGTCACGAACCTGGCGACCAACCCGTCGAACAACCGCCTGCCATCCGCGCTCAGCTCGCGTTCTCAGGGAAATCAAAATAAAAAACATCCATCAAACGAACGTTGATGGATGAATGACACCGTCCGAGATCAGACGGTTGCGGGAGGTCTACAACGTAGTGTCAATAAACATTAGTTTTCTGACACCGCGAGGGTGTGGTACGGAAGTGGCCAAAAATCGAAATTTTTAATACGAATTGTCGAAGGGTTTTCTGACACCCTTAAACCAAAATTGTGCCGGATACTCCGCAGTGAACGCGCGTAAGCTCCCGCGAAAGTGCACACCTAAGAAGTAGAAGTTTCTGACATCCAAAACAATCTAAGGAATATAGCTCGCCGGTAGTGGCAGATCGCCGGCAAGGCCGAAGCTTGTGATCAGGACGCTGCCCGTCGAGTTGTTGATGTACCAGATTCCGTTGCGGTAGACGGCTATGTCGCTTCGGCCGTCGCCGTCGTAATCGGCGGGGACCGGTATATCGGACGCGATGCCGAACGGTGCGACGCGGGTTCCACCCGAACTATTCTGGATATACCAGGTGCCGCTCGATGGACGATAGATTGCCAGGTCGTCCTTGCCGTCGCCGTCATAGTCACCGTGGACGAGCCTGTCACCGTCAGTTCCCCAGTTGATCCATGGGGCGCTCGTGTATCCTGTTTCCGAGCGCAGAATTCGCCAGAATCCGTCAGAATACGTGGCGAAGTCGCCCCTTCCATCACCGTCAAAATCGCCGGCCATCGGAACGCCGCCAGTAATCGGCATAGTGCGCAGACTTGAGCCGTCGCTACTTCGACGGGCCCAGAATTCACCGGTCGACTGCCGGAAGATGGCGGGGTCTCCCTTTCCGTCGCCGTCAAAATCCTCGCTAACGGGTATGTCGCCCGTATTGCCCCACGAGACATACTGAACTGTAGAGTCGGCACTCCGGAGAATGTAGTAATCGGGCGTCGCGCCGTCAGACGTGGCGCGAAAGATGGCGAGATCGGTTTTGCCGTCGCCGTCAAAATCGTCGGGAACGAGTTCGTCAGTCGACAATCCCCATGTCGCGGCGGCGAATCCACTGGTTGAACGGTTCAGATACCAGACGCTGTCTGACGGCCTGAAGACCGAAATGTCGGATCTCCCGTCACCATCGAAATCGGCGCGTGCTGGGCGGCGGAACTGTAGCGGAAGGTCAAAGTTTTCAGTGACGACAGTATTGTTTGCGCCAGAACCGGGATTTATCACCGATGCCGAAACACCAAGGCCCCGAAGGGCGAAGCCGCGCCAGACCGGACCGAGATCGAGAGCGTCTGAAGCAGATACCGCAGCGAGGATCGAATCGCGCATCTGGACGATCGTCGGGTTTAGCGGCGAAAGCTTCATGCCGTCGGTTATGTATTGGAGTGCCCGGCGATTACCTTCGATAGAACCGTGTCGCCGGATCAACTGATCACGAACTTCCCATAACGCGACTGCCCAGACCTCGCCGATATTGTGGATCTGGTCGCATGTTGTTGACCCGAGCGGTCCGCGAGGATATGCGCTGTTAGGATTGCTGACGGAGGTTCCGATCAGCGCGTTGCAATTGTTATTTATGTATCCGAACGTCAGCGGATTATGCGGCAGATCGTTTGGCCCGACTGAAGCTCGGACGGCAACGGGGAATCGGCGGAGACCGTAGTAATGGTTCGCTTCGTAGCCAGGCGTGATCTGGTAGCTGATATATCCCGCGACAGCGTGCGTCCCAAGCGGATCGTCATTCGTTTGCGACAACAGGGCAAGTGCGTAAAAATCCGACCAGCCCTCGCCCATGCCTCGCGACATGTTCGAGCTAAGCCCAGTTGCATTCCCGATCAGACGATTCGAGAGTCCATGGGTCATTTCGTGAACGACCATATGCGCGTCGAGAGCACCGTCTCGGTCGGGCGTCGGTGCGGTCCATATGAACATCTGCAGCCGCGGACGATTGCCGTCCGCGGTGACCGCAATATTTCCGCCGTTGGTTCCTGAGCCGTCCTGTATCTCAAACGAAACCCGATCGCCCTCGCTTCCACCGCGCCCGAAATTGGAATGCTGAAAGTTTCGCGCCTGCTCGGTAAATCCGAGTCGGTACATCTCGTCGTGCCAGCGGTTGATCGTATAGAAACCATGGCTGATCACACCCTGCTGAAAAGCTGTCGGCGGGGTCGGCTGGGGGCCGGGCGGAAGGGGCTCTTCGCCGGGCGCGGGAATTCCGGGTGCTGGATTGTACGTGTAGTTAAAGACTCGTGCCGGGCTTCCGACGGCCCAACCGTTTTCATCGACGCCTTGGGGGGCGATACGGTCAATACCTGCCTCGACGTTGTTTCCGTCTGTGATGTTCGGATCGGCCGGCGTACGTACCGGGAGACCTGTGTCAGGGATCCAGCCGGTGTTGTTGAATGCGTACGGCGCTTCATTGCCTACTAGCGAAAAGTTTGTGCGCGGGACGGCCAGCGGTTGCGGACATCCGGTCGGTGCGAGACAGCCAGGGGTGAATGGCGCCGGGCTGTCCGCCGTCTTCAAGAGACTTGTCGCATTGCCGTAGACGCTATAGGTCGCCGGGCTCGATTGATGCGCAACGATATTCTTCCTCCAGAGCAATGTCCCGTCATCTGCGTCTACGACGACGTAGTATGACGTCTCGTCAGTCGCGAGTAGTAGACGCCAGGCAGGACGAGCCTCACCATTACCTACCGGGAAGTAGAATTGCTCGGCCAAGACCGTATCTACAAAAGCGGGATTAAAAAACCTGTGATCGCCCGGTTTTTGCGCCGCCAACGCCGACAGATCTTCCGTCGCCACCGCGATGCCGACGTGCGAGCTTGCATTGACGACAGCCGTATCGGGCGAGCCGAAATTCGCACTTCGCGACGCAGCATTTAGCCCGCGTGCCAGGGTGTTGATCACACGAAACATCGCGCCGTCGCGATCGAATCCAGCCTTTACTTCCGCTCCGAAAACTGGCACACCTCCGATCTCCTGTCGAAAATGGGCGAATGCCAGGTTCCCATCCGGGTTGGAATAATCTGCGACATTGACGAGCTGATCCGCCTCCGCGATCCCGAAGACGGGCCGATTCTCTAGGATGAAGTCTTTCAACGTGTCCGATCGTTTCGAGCCGGCCGAGCTTGCCAAAAAGCCTCCGCCATCGACCGGCGAAATGATCTCGGCGAAATCGAGCTCATTGTTGAACTCGATCATCAATTCACCCCCCGCACCAGGCGTCCGCACTGTGAGATCATCTCTCGCCGGACCGCGCATGTCGCGCAGTCTCGCGACCGAGGACGGTGCCGGATCAGTTCGAATATCGTAATTCTCAAAGGCCGTTGCGAATCGAGCGTTGTCGGAATTGGCCTCGACCATGAAGAAAGGCGGCATGATTAACGATAAACATAGAACGGTCGCTGTCACCAGCGTCAGGAGCAAGAGCGGCTTAAACATATTATTTGTGCTTCAAATGTCAGGTGAGTTCCCAGCTTTTTAATGCTGGCTATTATTAACCCAAAGAGACGCGGGAATCAAGAACCAGGAACGCTACCAAAAGCCAGGAGGCTTCACTATATCCCCGGATCATCTGGGAGGCATTGAGTTCGGGATAAGATCAACTCAACACTGGCCCGGCGTCGGTTCTTCACGGCCGCCACATCCGCTACTTTCCGTTCGACGGTCGACAGGCCTGGCCGTACGACTCGCGTTAAGGCAACGGATTTAACTAGCGGATTCGAGCAGTTGAACAAACTTCTTCGCAGCCAGCGAGAGGTTGCGATCGGTGCGATATATGACCCCGACGGGGCGGACCCAATCTTTTTCTGCGAGCTTTACGACAACCAATTGCCCGGTGCGCTGCTCCTCGGTGACCGAGGGAAGGGGGACGATAGCGAGGCCAAAACCAACCTGGACGGCGCGCTTGATCGTCTCAATGTTGTCGAACTCCGCAACTTTGTTTACTTCGACGCCACGCGCCTTCAAGATCTTGTCCGTTGCTTTACGGGTCGGCGTATCGCGTTCGATGAGAACCATGTCGAGGCCGTTAAGATCCTTCGCACGTACCTGTTTTTTCTTCGCGAACTTATGATCGGGTGGACAGACGAGTACCAACCGATTTGACGGCATTTGGGTGACGGTCATCCCGCGTTTTGCCTCGGGGAAGGCGAGTACGCCAAGTTCGACGGTGCCGTTCAATACATCGCGAACAACCCGCGTCGTCCGCGAGTACTCGAGATCGATCTTCGCCGTCGGATATTTCGACATGAACTCTCCGACCTTCGACGGCAGCTCGTGCAAGCCGACACTGTAAACGGTCGCAACCTTTACCGTTCCCCCGATCTTGCCGACAAGTCCGCGTAAGCTTTCCTGCAGATGTTCGAATGCCGCAAGGACAGATTTTGCCTCGCGATGAAAGACTTCGCCCGCCGCCGTGAGCGTTACCTCGCGTCGGCCCCGGACGCGCTCGAGGAGGCGGCGCTTAAATTTTTCCTCGAGCGCTCGGATCTGCTGACTGACCGCGGATTGAGTGATAAAGTTGCGTTCGGCTGCCAACGAGAAGCTCTGGAGATCGACGAGGTCGCAGAAGACTTTAAGGGTTTCGATATGCATAATGACTGCCGCATGTAATTAGGAAAACTAAATAATCCGTGCATGCGATTTCATTTTATCTTATATCATTAGACGCGTATGATAAAAAGCAGACGACGAAATTGCCGATGTGCTTGTTTGAAACTAAAATTTCAGAAACGTCGATATCGAGTTTAGGGGGCAGGGCCGGCGCGTAACGGCCGGAATGAAAAACCTTGAAGCGCCCCTTGTGAACTAAGTTGAATGGCTATCAAATTCAGTAACACTTTCTTGCTAAGAAAGTTGCATCAATTGACCGGTGTCGTACCGCTCGGTGTTTTTTTTCTCGTCCACATGTTCACCAACTCGGCGGCGATGAACGGTGCAAAGAGTTTCAATAAGCACGTTCTGGATATTCACGACTTGCCGTATCTCATCTTCATCGAGATATTCGGCATCTTTGTACCGTTGCTGTTTCATTCGATCTACGGCGTGCTGATATCGGCGGAGGCTCGCGCCAATGCCATTAATTACTCGTACGGCCGGAACTGGTTTTATATATTCCAGCGCGTGACGGGGATCTTTCTATTCGTATTTCTTCTCTTTCATATTCTCAATCTTCGTTTCGGGCTGATACCGGGTCTTGAGTCGTACGGCAATCCTGTGGCGGGCAATGGCGCCCGTGCGTTCGACATCGTTGCTGCTGAGTTTCAGAGCACTGGGATCCTCATCTTCTACATACTCGGCGTCGTCGCGACGGCGTGGCATCTCGCGTACGGATTCTGGTTGTTCGCGGTGGATTGGGGAATTGTGATCGGAGAAAAAGCACAGCGGATCACGCTGTACGGCGCGATCGGACTGGCGGTGTTTTTGTCGGGAGTAGGTATCAACGCGGCCATTTCGTTCGTCGAACCGTGCGGTTTACTTCCGGAATCATTTTGCGAGGCGGCCGAGAAGAATAAGATCATCGAGCCAAGCACGCCGAGGAGATTTTAGATCGGAGCGCAGGGAACTCCGCTTGTGGATGATGATGAAAAAGTTTAGCCGCGGATTGACGCAGATGGACGCGGATAGGAAGGAATGAGATCTGCTTCTCTCCGCAAATGAGGACGTCGATAGACACGGTTAACCGAATCAGATCCGCGTTTCTCCGCGTATATCCGCGGCTAGTTTCTTTCCGCGGATGGTTTCTTTCAGGATCTTTCGAACGCTGTATATGTTAACTAAGTCAAAAATAGCGATCGTCGGGGGCGGACTTGCAGGTCTTGCCGCTGCGATGAAGCTCGCCGAGGCGGGACACGAGGTCGACTTGATCTCCATCGTTCCCGTGAAACGATCTCACTCAGTGTGTGCTCAGGGCGGGATCAACGGAGCTGTCAATACGAAAGGCGAGGGCGATTCGCCTGCGAAGCATCTCGACGACACGGTTTATGGCGGCGACTTTCTCGCGAATCAGCAGCCCGTAAAACGCATGTGCGACATGGCTCCCGAGATCATCTATCTCTTCGATCGGATGGGCGTTCCTTTCTCTCGTACGAAAGAGGGTTTGATGGATTTTCGTCGATTCGGCGGAACGCTACATAATCGAACAGCGTTC
>JBKJOR010000215.1:0-2814 GCA_046595575.1 Pyrinomonadaceae bacterium
AGTTTTTCGGCGAAGGCACATTCCTGACCCAGAATCCTGACGTTCTTAACTCACTGTACGATCCCTACGGGTCGGTCACGACCGATTCGAGCAACCTGTTTACCCAGACGACCTACGGGGCCAACGTTTTTGCGACCGCGCCGCTTTCGGAGCTGTTCTTCAAGAAGCGCCGCTTCACGCAGTTTTCGAGGCTTGGTTTAACTTACCAGCTTTCGGCGACGAGCATCGCGGATCCCAAGGTAAATGCGTCAACTGATCCCTCGCAGCGGATCCCGGTCATCTACCGTCAGCCGAACATTTTGACAAGCCGCATTACCGGCTCGTTCGTTTATGACACGCGGCAGCCGTCCGCAAACGGCATCGATACCGCGAGCGGCAGCAGCCTGTCGGTGTCGCTCGGCTTTGCAGGGCTTGGCGGCGACGTTCGCACATATTCGCCGACGGTGACTTATTCGAAATTTATTCCTGTCCGCCGCAGGAGGTCCAAAGATCCCGAAGTCTTCGCGTTCCGCATACTCGCAAGTACGATCGGGACGTGGGCGATCACGGACAAGATACGTAATTCAAACTCGATCTCGTTCATCGGCGGCATCCCGGCTTACGAACGATTCTTTCTCGGCAGCGAGAACGACATTCGCGGCTACAACTCACGCGCTATCGGCCCGGTCGCTCCGTTCGACACATACATAACCAGCCGCAATGTAGTCGTTGCGACAAATGCGTCAGGTACGCCGAACACGAACACCGGACTCAGTTCGCGCGATGCCACAGATCTGGCAACGATCGGCCTGTTAACTGGGGCCGCGGGAGCGAATCCGGCTTTGTATTCGCGTAACTTCAGGTTTATCGGCGGCGACTCGCAGATCCTGGGAAATTTTGAGTACCGGATACCGTTGTTTGGTCCGGCTACGCTTGCGATGTTTGCAGACGTCGGTTCGGTCTTCAACCTAGCGAACTCGCCGACCCAGACCATTAACAGTGAGTTCCTCCCAGACGAGACATATATCGGGCCGTCGCGGCTCACGGCCCTCGGACTGATCAATACGCCAGTGTTGGAGAGCAGTTTCGGCAGCATACTATATTATCGCGGCCGGGCACTCACCAAGTCCGATTACAGAAACGAGTTCTGCAGCGGAAACCGATTCGGCTGCCCGACCTCGCTGTCGCCGCAGGTGCAGCAGCTGTTTCTTCGTGGCGATGTTCAGCAAAATTCGCAGTTGAAGGTAGGTGACAGCGCTTTCGACAGCATCAAGGATTTCAAGTCGAGCGTCGGCGTCGAGCTTCGTGTGCAGGTTCCGATCGTTAACGTCCCGTTCCGTCTGATCTACTATTACAATCCCAACGCAAAGATCGGATACACGGCCGAACTGCCCGGAATCTATTTACCCGGCAAACGAAACGGATTTCGCTTCACTGTCGGCCGGACATTTTAGAATGGCCGATCCTGCCGGGATTGACTTTAATTTTTCGATGGCATAGTATTGCAATTCTTTTTTTGAAAGGCGTGCAACAGTTCGGGTAGATTTGGTTTCAAATAGAGCAGCAGATCAAATATTCAAGCCCCAAGAGATAAGAGTTCTAAGGAGTATTATAGGATAATGAGAAAATTCAGTTTAGTCGTCGCAACCCTTGTATTTGCGGTCATGTTCACAGTTTCCGCAAACGCCCAGGCCGGAGCGGCGGCACAGCCTGGTTCTGCAAAGATCGGACTGATCGATTCGCAGGCATTCGGTTCGGAAAAAGAAGGCATCCAGCGTTTTGTTAACGCGGTCAAGCAGCTCGGCACTGAGATGAAGCCGCTCGAGAACGAGCTGGTAACGATGCAGTCTAAATTGCAAACGCTTGCCGACCAGATCGCCAGCCTGCAAAAGGTTCCGGCAAACGCACAAAACCCAAAAGACATTTTGGATAAGCAGGACGAAGGGCAGCGTTTGCAGCGCGAGTTCGAGTTCAAGAAGAAAGAATACGATGCACGCGTGGAAAAACGCGGTACCGAGCTTCTCGGCCCGATCCAAAGCGATATCGGCAAGGCTATCCAGGAGTTTGCAGTAGCAAGGGGCTATACAATGATCCTCGATATCGACAAGCTCGGCACGAGTGGATCGCTGCTCGCTATGGATCCGAAGGCGGAGATCACAAAGGAATTCATCACGTTCTTTAACGGACGGGCCACGGCCACGGCCGCTAAGCCTAAATAGGTTCTAGACAGTTCGATTTGATGATCGGAAGCCGGCGAAAATTAGTTTTCGCCGGCTTCTAGGTTTTATAAACTCTGATATCATTTGGAGATATGGCTATCCTCGATTCCGTAGCGATACAAAAGATATTGCCCCACCGGTATCCGTTCCTGCTTGTCGACCGGATCGTCGAACTTGAGCCAAGGATCCGGATCGTCGGCATCAAACAAGTGACGATCAACGAACCCTTCTTCGCCGGACACTTTCCTGGAGTTCCGGTAATGCCCGGCGTGCTGCAGATCGAGGCCCTTGCGCAGGTCGGAGCCATTCTTGCACTGCGCGAATTCGAAGACCGCGACGCAAAGATCCCTTTTTTTACGGGCATCGAAGAAGCCAAATTTCGCCGCCCCGTCGTCCCGGGAGACACACTCCGGCTGGAGGTCACCGCGCTGCGTATCGGAAGCAAGGTCCAGCGCATGCGCGGGGTTGCGTCCGTCGATGGCAAAATAGCTGCCGAGGCCATCATAATGTCGATCATCGCCGATCGGCCCAAGGAGCAAACCTAATGGACGCATTGCGATGCAGCACCCGCGAAGCAGTATTGACACTCACCTTAGTGGGTATGGGCATCGGCTTA
>JBKJOR010000228.1:0-2959 GCA_046595575.1 Pyrinomonadaceae bacterium
GCGATCGTGGACGATATGGCGATCGTCGGGGCTCCGCAGGATGATATCAATGGGGCCTACAATAATGGTTCGATCTATGCTTATCACCGCTGCGGAAACGAGTGGACCGAGATCGATCACCTCACAGCGGATGTCGGTATCGACTTCAACAATTTCGGGGGCAGCGTCTCAATGGCCGGGGACACCATAATAACGGGAGCTCCGTACGGAGCGGACCCCTACCCAGGCGCTGCATTTACCGGCGTCCTGTCGCTCCCTCTCCGTCGCGGAGCCGCGTGCATCACCGGTATTATCGTCAACGTGAATACCGACGAACCCGACGACGACCTCACCGACGAGGTCTGCGACATCGACACAGACACTCCCGAGAGCGAATGCTCGCTCAGAGCGGCCATCGAAACAGCGAACGCAGAAGAAGGAGCAGACACGATCACATTCGACATCCCGGGCTCAGGGGTTCATACCATCTCTCCGACCGCCGCCTTGCCAAGCGTGACTGGCCCTGTGTTTCTTGACGCCACATCCCAAACGGGATATTCCGGAACGCCCGTTATCGAACTGCAGGGTCATCTAGCGGGAGCGGCGGCATTCGGCCTCGGGTTTCAAACCGGGAGCACCGGTTCAGTAGTTAAGGGACTGTCGATCAGCCGTTTTGGTTATGGGATCGTCACCCAGACCAGTGATTTTACTGTCGAAAGTTGCTATGTCGGTGTAGGTGCCAATGGACTCGCGAGCGGTACCTTGCCGCGGCAGGAGGTCGGCATCTACGTTTATCAAAGCACCAGCGTTAAGATCGGCACACCGGGCAACGGAAATTTGATCTCCGGCAATACTGTGGGAATCGGCATACAGAATTCATCATCGACCTTAGTTTCTAGCAACCGAATCGGAACCAATCAGGGAGGAACGTCTGCAATTCCGAATCAATTCGGTGTTGTGATCGAGGCATCCAACAACAACCGCATTGGCGATATTATAAGCGCGGACGGGAACCTGATCTCAGGTAACGCCTTCTTCGGGGTGGTTCTGGATCTGAATGCGGCGAACAACCGCGTTATCAATAACTCGATCGGAACCACACTCAGCGGTACAGGAGCTTTGCCGAACGGCGAGGCGGGCGTTTTTTTCCAAAGGGGGTCAAATGCCAACACGATCGAAAAAAATGTCATTGGCGGACACACTGTCACGGACATCTCCTCAGGGATTGGTTTTGCAGCAGACGCCGGGCCGAATAATGTGGTCAAAGGTAATTTTATTGGCGTTGTGCGGGACGGCACGGTGCCGATCCCTAACAAATATGGCATTGTAACTGCAGCTGACGGCCAGATCATTGGGGCTCAGGACGAGGGCAATATCATTGGCCACAATGAGAAAGCAGGTATCACAATCGCAGTTGCAACACCCGGGCCAAATCCGGTTGTCGCGGATAATCTTGTTCAATATAACCTCGTCGGCACAAACGGAACTGCCGACATTGGCAATGACGGATTCGGTATCTTGTTGGAAGGGGCCGTGACTGCCAACACCGTCACAAAAAATATAGTTTCAGGAAACGGAACTTTCGGGATCGCCCTCACTGACCTTTCATACTCAAACACGATTAAAGAGAATTTTGTGGGAACGAATCTGAGTGAGGCCTCTGCAATACCAAACGGCGGCGGCATCTGGATACGTCAGTCGAAAGACAACACTATAGACTCGAACCTAATTTCCGGCAATTCGCTCGGGATACTAGTCGGCACAAATATCGGATTCGGAAGCAATCTGGTGGACGGATATCGAAGTCGCACGGAAAGTAGAAGCGGTGCCGATTATACTTCCGGAAATCAGATCTTTGGCAATGTCGTGGGACTAAATTCCGCGCGTAATGCCGCGATCCCGGGCACATCGATCGGAATCGCGATCGGCGAAAATGCTCGTAATAATATGATCGGCTCGACAACCGGAGCTTACAACCTGATATCAGGAAACTCCGCAACTATAGGCTTTGGCGTTTTCCTTGGCACGTTTGTAAAGTCACCGTCAGAGGATTTACTACCCCGGGAGAATACATTTCAGTCCAATATCATAGGCCTGGCCGGCGATCTCGAAACGCCGGTTTCAAACAAGGTTGGATTCGTGCTGCTACAGGCTGTCGGCAATTCGGTTACTGGCAACACGATAGTAGGGTCAACGGAGGATGGGGTCCAGATCACGGACGGGTCGCGTGAAAACACCATCACAGACAATTTTCTCGGCGTGCTGGCTGCGGACCCCTCACGGCAGACTCGCGGAAAAATGCTAGCAGGAATAGGCAACGGCGGTAGCGGTATTAAGGTTGCAGGCCGCGCGATAGCAAATGTGCTTAAAAACAATGTGATCGGCAACAACGGCGGTAACGGCATCGAGATCGAGTGCCCCGATGTGCCGGCCGAGACTGATGCTCCGACACTCATCACAGGCAACAGCATTGGTGTCACTGCAAATGCGTTCGGTGCAGGGATCGCGAATATCGGCAACGCCCTATCGGGGATCTCAATAAAAAATAGCACCAACGTGCAGATCGGTGACATCGGGGCCGACAGCGGAAACATCATCGGGAAAAACGGCGGTAACGGCATAAAGGTCGTGGGAAATCCGAGCGCGATAAACCAAAAAGCCATTAGGGCTGTAAACAATATGATCGGAATGTTCCCTGACTCACAGGGTAACTTTTTCGCAGCCGGAAATTCGCAAAACGGGATCATCGGCGAGAACGTCGCCGGGCTATTTATCGGAGGCGATACTGCGGATCTGAGTAATCGCATTATGGGGAATGGCGGAGCGGGGTTGTTACTCAAGTCCGTCAATCCGACCGCCTCACAGCCTGTCGGGGCCGAAGTCAAAGGAAACAAGATCGGCGGCATGATGAACGCGGCCGGAACCGCTCTCATAAGTATCGCAAATGCAATCGGGGGCGTCAGGACTGAGAATTCGAGTG
>JBKJOR010000032.1:0-8714 GCA_046595575.1 Pyrinomonadaceae bacterium
TTTCGTTTTATACTCCCGACCATCGTTATTACTGTTGTTAGTTTTTTTACCAGCCTTCTTCTGTCCGCCGACTCCGAAGTCTACGCACAGCGTGAGCGAGTCGTCGGTCCGTACGTAAAACAGACTGCTTCGGTTACGAAGGTCGTAAGCGCCAGGTCACCGGCCTTCGCACGTGCGGCGGCGGAAAACGCGAGGCTTCGCGGATCACTCGTGTGGGAATTCGGCGGCAAGACACAGACTGGGTGGACCATCTATGTTCCTTTGATCTCGCATACCATAGGAACGGACGCTGCACCGGAGTCCGACGAGTTTGCGCTTGCTCTTTCAAACTGGCAGGGGGATTCGGGTATTTTGCCAAGCGGCATCCTCGATGCGGAGACTCTGACGGTTTTTACAAAACACTGGCAATCGAGAAGACTCGGCCGTTCGGGGTTGATCTCGTCGGACAGCCTACTCGCGGCACCGATCGGCCAATTTTTCGATCCGACACGCGCACCTGATCTACTCCAGCTCGACCGAGAAACGTACTCGGCCTACCAGAAGATGGTTGCAGCGGCGCTGAGAGATCTCGGAAAAGAATTAAAAGTTACAAAGACCGGCGAGCTTGCACCCGATGAAAAATTCTTTCGTATAGTGTCGGCGTATCGCTCACCCGAGTACCAAGCGGCGTTGCGAAGGCGTGAGCCGAATGCAGGACGTGCCGCCTTAGCCCAACACAGTCCGCATTCTACTGGACATGCACTCGATATTTATGTTGGCGGCGAGCCGGTTAGAACCCTCGACTCGAATCGCTTGATCCAGGTTCAGACGCCCGCCTACAAGTGGCTCGTCAAGAACGCACATCGATTTGGTTTCTATCCTTATTTTTACGAGCCCTGGCATTGGGAATACGTTCCAGGAAAGTAATTACGACCTGGTTCGACGAGCGGTCGGTCTTTTCAAGATCGGTCTGCTTCCGATAACCGTCAGCACCTGTCCGTTCTCAAACCCGCGTCCTACTTCGATAAACTTTTTACCAACTACAAATTTCTGTTTGCCCGCGGCCGCCGCGATCATCTTTTTGATGCTGGCATCCGTCAGAGTATCGTCTCCAATATCGGACGACTCGAGTTCTTTCCGCACATTCGCAACCGTATTTCGTTTGTAATTGTAAACATCCGGGTAGATGTTCAACCGTCCGTTTTCCACGACGATCGTGTCGTAAGTGATCTCGACCGGGACCGTCGGGATGAGTTTAGCGAGCAGCGTCTTCTTGTTTCGTTTCGCGGCCGTGATCTCGGCGGGCGTTACCTCGAGCGAGCGCGCTGCGACGATCTTTTCTGCGAGGTCGTAAAGATCCGACTGCATCACGCGTACGCACCCGTGCGAGACGAGACTGCCCATATCGCCCGGGCCTTTCGCTTGATGGATCAGATACCCGTAACCGAGCGGGATCTTCACCTTGCCGAGCGGATTCCGCGGGTCGGTCGGCAGAACTACCTCGCCGGCCTTGACCGTACTCGATTTCTCGATCCAGTCGCTTGACGGCGGGATCCAAACCGGATTCCACTCTATCGAGGACGCCTCGCGTTTCGCAATTATGATCGGATAGTCCAGCAAGCCGACGCCGATCGGATACGACTTCACTTCCTTTTTGCCTTGCCAGAGCGTCATCTGAAATGCCGGGACGTTGATCGTGATCTTGAGATCGGGATCGCCGGCTTCAAGCACGGTCTGCTCGATCATGCCACCGGTCAGCTTGTCCGACCGGGCCGATTCGCGCTTGATATCGACAATGTACGTCTGTGCCAAAACCGAAGCTGTTATTAACATCCCCAGAATAGGAGTAATGAGTATTCGTTTCATCGTGAGTTTGTCGCGGATTCTGCTGAACGGGTTGCTTTACTTCTCGGTAATTCGAAAGAGGATCGGGCGGCTCGGGGTCGCATCAGTCTCGAAGGGCGCTATCTGGAGATTCAACAGGTATCTGCCGTCCGCCACTGCATTCGGAACGTAAACGAATTCGGTGACCGTGCTGCTGCGGCGCGTGGTGTAGTCGGATTTGAATGATCCTTGTTGCACGCTCCAGAATGTCCTGTGGTTCGATAAGCGACCCTCATCGTAGAGTCGGTCAATCGACGGCAGATCGGTAAGGAGATGCTTGAAACCACACTCGACGACATATTCCATCGCCTCGGTCGTGAACTAGGGGGGAATACTATCGGCATATTGTCGTACCAATTTCCGATCGTCGTTCGGCAGCGTGCGGACGACAAGAGCCGCGACCGGCCGGCGGAACGAATCCGCTTTCCCGCCTAGTGCTTCGTGCAGAAGTTTTTTTGTGATCACGCGATCAGACGGCTGGATCGCCATCGAATATTTCTCGCCGGTTTCCGCCGCGTAGGCCGGTGCCGTCGTGGTAAGGACCGCCGGAATGAAAATATCCTGCAGGCATTCACGGACCGAGATCCGATCGTGGGTGATATGACCAACGCACTCGGTATGCGTTCCGTTGCAGTGGGGGATGAATGTATATTGCTCGAAATTGCAACTCCCGCCTTGGCGGGTGTCGCCGACGAGTTCGCCTGCGGCGCACGGGACCGAAATTGCCGGCTCAACGCCGTATGCGTTTGGCTGCGGTCCATTGAAGTTGAGCGGGACGGAGATGTCGATCGGAGTTGGATCGATCTTGTATGTGCGGCCGCTGATGTCTACTGAGTTGAGCATCCGAGCGATTATGATAGCGTAGAAGCTGGATGAGCACACACGGTTATCGCGTCTTCTACTCGCCTTACTATTACGCCGATATCGGCGAAGGTCACGTATTTCCGATAAAAAAGTTCGAGTTGGTGCGTGACACGTTGCTTGCAGAAGGGACGCTTCGTCGGGAAGAGCTCAGCGAGCCATACCCCGCTGCGGTCGAAGATCTTCTGCTTGTTCACACCGACGATTACATAACGCGTCTGCAGAACGGCACGCTGACGCCGAAGGAAACCAGGAAGCTCGGTCTACCGTGGTCGGAATCGCTGGTCCGTCGTTCTTTCTACGCGATCTCCGGCACCATCACCGCTGCCCGCCTGGCTCTTGAGACGGGTGTCGCATCGAACCTTGCCGGCGGAACACATCACTCGTATCCCGATCGGGGTGAAGGCTATTGCGTACTTAATGACGTGGCGGTTGCTATACGCGTCCTGCAACGCGACGCTTTAGCTCGGAGATTTCTGATCATCGACCTCGACGTTCACCAAGGCGATGGTACCGCGTTCATTTTTCAAGACGCACCAGAAGTCTTTACATTTTCAATGCATGGAGCTAAGAACTATCCGCTCTTTAAAAAGCAATCGACGCTCGATATCGAGCTTGCCGACAAGACATCCGATACCGAGTATCTCGAGACACTGAGTGAGGTGCTGCCGCGGTTGCTGGTCCATGATCCCGACATCATATTCTATCTCGCCGGAGCGGATCCGTACGAGAACGACAAGCTCGGACGGCTTGGGTTGACCATCGACGGTTTGCGGCAGCGCGATCGCATGGTCCTCGATTTTGCATACCGTAGTGAGATACCTCTGGTGACCACGATGAGCGGCGGTTATGCGGCGGATATTGCCGATACGGTTGAGATCCACTGCAATACGATCAGGGCGGTAAAAGAGACGTTTAGCGCTGCTAGAGGGAACACCGTGACCGGGACAAGTGTTTGACTTTGTCGTTTACATGCCGTGATAATCAGCGCGGAGTTATAAGGTTCTTTGTAATTGGATAAAGCTTCGGGTGACAGGAAGTCGGGTGAGAATCCCGCACGATCGCGTCACTGTGAGACCATTTTGGATTTTAGATTTTGGATTTTGGATTTGCGGAAGGCGTTCTTCTTCAATCCAAAATCGAAAATCCAAAATGGAAAAGTCAGGATACCGGCCCAGAAGCTTTTTTGCCCCGACGGATGTTCGCGTCAAACATTCGAGGCAAGCACGGCTTTCAGCGCCCTGTTTTCTTCGAATGGAAATCAGGGCGTTTTTCTGTACAGAGTTCAAGGTTCAGAGTTCAAGGTTCAAGTTCACGGTGCAGATTTCAAATCTCAAATCTCAAATTTCAGATAAATTTCAAATTTCAAATAGTGTATCCAGTCCTTAAACAAACATTGATCCTCATCCTCGCCCTCGTATCGCTGGGGGGATTGTCGTGTCGTTCGGTAGAGGTGCCGCGTGTTGAGACACCCACCCGCGATGTTCGTGATGACTTGGGGAAAACGGTGAGAGTTCCGGAAAAGATCGAACGGGCGATTTCACTTGCTCCGAACTTGACGGAAATGATCTTTGCTATTGGTGCCGGAGACAGACTCGTCGGTGTAACGACCTATTGTAATTTTCCTGTCGACACGGCGAGCATCGAAAAGGTCGGCGATACACAGTCGCCGAACATCGAAAAGATAATCGCTCTCAAACCGCAGATCGTATTTATTTCCACCGCATCGCAGCTTGAGGCTTTTCAAAAGACCTTGGACGAACAGGGAATTGCTGTCTACGTTACGAACGCGACGAGCCTGAATCAAGTCTTCGCGAATCTGCGACAGCTTGGCGATCTGTTCGGGAAATCGGAAGCGGCAAAAAGTCTTTTAGGAACGCTTTCCGCTCGTGTCGCCGAAGTATCAAAGGAGAGAAGCATCCAGGGCGGGCACCGAGTGTTTATCCAAATCTCTAACGAACCGCTTTTCACGATCGGCAAGGATTCATTTCTGACCGAATTGGTAGAACTGGCCGGCGGCATTTCGGTTACCAAGGGAGTTCCGACGGCGTATCCAAAGCTGAGCAAAGAGACCGCTGCGGCTCTCGATCCGGACGTAATCTTCCTCTCCGATAGCGACGACAACCGCGAACCGAACCCGGTATTTAAGAACTCGAATGCCGTGAAGAACGGGCGAGTACATCGGATCAACGCCGATATTATTTCTCGGCCCGGGCCGCGACTTGTGGATGCACTCGAGGAGATCGCCTCGGAATTGAATGCGAGGAAAACATCTGAGAATCCCGCCAACTCAAATGTGGACAGATGATTGATCGCCGCATTTTGAGCTGGATCGTTTTGGTCGCGTCGCTTCTTTTCGCGCTCCTACTAGCTGTTTCAATCGGCAGCGAGCGGCTTTCATTTTTCGATCTCTCGGAACAGCAGTCAGCGATATTGTTCGATATCCGCCTGCCACGTGTTCTATTGGGCGCTTGTGTCGGCGCGAGTCTGGCCGTAGCAGGGGCATCACTGCAAGCGCTGCTTCGCAACCCACTTGCTGAACCTTACTTGCTCGGCGTTTCGAACGGCGCAGCTTTGGGAACGATGATCGCGTTCGTGTTCTTTGAACAATTTGCTTTCGCTCGGCCGTTGATGGCATTCGCCGGCGCAGGGTTAGCGACGTTTACCGTTTATCAGATGGCGAGAAGCCGGGCGGGAATGAACGTTGAGCGGCTTGTACTTTCCGGGGTGATCGTCACGACGTTTCTTTCATCGATAATCGTTTTGCTTACGAGCTTGCTCGATGCGGCACGGCTGCGAGGATTTACGTTTTGGCTATTGGGCGATCTCTCGCAGGCGACAATGCACGGATTTTATATGACGCTTGCTGCGTCAGTAATTGGAACGATCGTTCTGACATCGCAGGCTCGGCCTCTGAACCTGATGATGATCGGCGAACGCGACGCAATGGATTTTGGCGTTGAAGTCGGCCGCGTGCGTTTGATCGTATTCGGTATCGCGAGTCTGCTTGTCGGTACGGCCGTCGCAGCAAGCGGTTCAGTAGGTTATGTCGGCCTCATCGTGCCGCATCTCGTCAGGCTCGCGCTCGGCAGTGACAATCGCCATGTCATCCCGTTCTCGGCCATGGCTGGGGCGATCTTTGTCGTTCTAGCGGATACAGTGGCGAGGACGGTGATCGCCCCGCGGGAGCTACCTGTCGGTGCGATCACTGCCCTTATCGGTGCGCCGTTGTTCATTTACCTACTGAGGAAGAATTAGGCAGGAGTTTTGGAAAGTTATTAATGGCTAAGAGTTCGTGTTCTTTTTCGTGTCTTCGTGGTTCGATTTAAAAAAAGATAACCACGAGTCCAGTTCTCGATACGGTTTTATCACCAAAGTTTCCCCGTAGAAAAGGGTGACTTTCATCGTGACTATTTAGCGCTAATTGCTGATTGCTAATTGCTAATTGCTACTGAGAAACATGCTCGACGTTAAGAATATTTCAGTCAGTTTTGGCGACCGCAAGGTGATCGATCGCGTCTCGCTCGAACTCGCGCCATCTGAGATCGTCGCGCTGCTTGGACCAAACGGGGCCGGTAAGACGACACTGATCCGATCGCTGAATGGTACCGTGCCGATCCAAAGCGGCGAGATCGATCTGGATGGATCGCCAATGAACAGGCTCTCGCGCCGCGAGATCGCGCGAAACATCGCGGTTGTCGCGCAGGAGAATGAAACGAAATTTCCGATCACCGTAACGGAGTTTGTCCTCGCCGGCCGATTTGCTCGCGGTGTAGCGTTCGGGTGGGAGACGCCCGAAGACGTCGCAGCGGCGGAACGGGCATTGGTCCAATGTGATCTCGGCGCATTCGGCGGGCGCATCATGAATGAGCTTTCCGGAGGAGAACGGCAGAGGGTCGTTCTGGCTCGTGCGTTGGCCGCTGAAACACGTGTGTTATTGCTGGATGAGCCGACTGCGAATCTCGATCTCGCGCATCAGGCGTTGATGTTCAAGCTTGTGCGGGAAAGGTGTCGGGACGCGGGCACGGGAGCTGTAGTGATCACCCACGATTTGAATCTCGCCGCCGGATTTGCCGACAGAATTCTGCTCTTGAAGGACGGCAAGATCGTCGCAACCGGAACGCCTCGTCAGGTCCTCACTGGCGAGAATCTTCAGAAAGTTTATAACGTACAAGTGCTGCTGGATGAGAATCCGGCAAGCGGGAAGGTTAGAGTGACGACAGTGTTTTGAAAGAGTGTTAATCGTTAATTGTTAATTGTTAATCGTTAATCGTTAATCGTAATTCCAGGTGGATGGTTACCGACAACCACCAACGATTAACGATTAACGAACAACGATTAACAAACAACGATCCAATTCGGACAGACGTTGAAAGGAAGCCGGTGCAATTCCGGCGCTGCCCACGCAACCGTGAACTCCATTTTGGATTTTAGATTTTAGATTTTGAATTTCTGATTCAAATCTAAAATCCAAAATCTAAAATCCAAAATGGGACAGTCGGGAACTTCTCAGGTTTGTCAGGTTTAAACCGTTCTGCGTGTGGGCAGAAGAGGAGCAAGAAATGAAATTATTAATTTTGGTGGTTGCGACGTGTCTATTTACAGTGACGACGTTTGCGCAAGATGGCGGAAGCGTTAGCGGTTTTTATCGAGGGTCGCAACCGATGATCGGGGCGGAACTCAAGCTCTACAACTCAGAGCAGACGTTCGTTACGAAGACGGCCGCGTCGACCGACGGCGCGACATATCTTTTCGAAAACGTACCCCCCGGGACTTACACAATCGATAATGGAAAAGGCTGGATCCTCAAGGACGTTGTTGTGTCTGCGAACCGTGTGTCGGTGGTCAACATCGACACAACGTTGCAGCCCTCGTCCGAAAGCGGACTCGGCTACGTGACAGTGATCGCAAGCGGAACTTTGCAGGGGGACAGCGAGGTATCGAAAACCGTGAACGTGATTGAGGGGCAGCAAATGCGAGATCGCGCAGACTTCACCCTCATCGATACACTGCGGACGATCCCAGGTTTTCGTGTCCAGCAGTTGGGAGGATTCGGGCGAACCGCGTCGATAAAATCGCGCGGGCTGCGGAACCAGGACACCGCTGTTCTGATTGACGGGATACGATTCCGAGATCCCGGTTCGATCACGGGCGATGCGACGCCGTTCCTTAGTGATATCACTTTAACCAGCGTTGACCGGATCGAAGTTTTGCGTGGACCGGGAAGCTCGCTGTATGGGACCAACTCGATCGGCGGCACCGTTGATTTTCGAACGCCCGAAGCGAGAGAAGGTGTTCATGGTCAAGTTTCCGGCGCAGCCGGCGGCCTCGGTCTCGGACGGTTTCGTGGAAATCTTTCGTATGGCAGCGCCAAGGATCTATTCGGGATCAATGGCGGTTTCTCGAGAACCGCGTACACAAAGGGAATCGACGGCCAAGACAACGCCGGCAATACAAATTTTCAGACTCGCGTCGACTTTAATCCGTTCTCGGGGACAACGTTCTCAGGTCGGATATTTCTTTCGGACGCAAAGGTACGATTGAATTCCAGTCCGGATACCTTCGGCCCGCTGCCGCCGTCCACGACTATCATCGACGCTCGCGAGGGCGACAACTTTATCGCGGACGTTAACGATCCAGACAGTCTTCAGGAAGCACGCGCATTCACCGGCCAATTCACGGCAACTCACGTCGTGAGCAGCAAACTCCTCATCACCGGCTACTATCAGGGCCTCTCGACAGAACGTACGAACGATGACGGCCCACTGCCTGGAGATGGGTTTGCATTCACAAGCCTGTTCGGCGGTACGATCCACACAGGGAACGTTCAGGCAAAATGGTTGCCGAACTTGTCGAATACTTGTCCCGCTCGGCGTAAAGCCCTCATTCCGAAAACGCTCCGCTTCAAACTCATAGCCCGCGGTAAAAGTATTCGACAAGTTCGGCAACCATTTTGCCTGAACGTTCCCTGTGTGGATCGTACCGCCGAA
>JBKJOR010000430.1:0-2906 GCA_046595575.1 Pyrinomonadaceae bacterium
ACAACTTGCCCATTCCCGATGAAAGATTTCAATTTGAGCGAGATCAAGATGGTAGGCTCGTTGATCTTCGTGTACGGCGCGGTGCAAAATTCCGGGCCGGTGAGATGATCGGCACACTCAATTCCCAAAACCACGTACACCTTATCGCCGGGTCTCCGGGAGCGGAGATAAATGCACTTGCCGCTCTGGAGCTTCCGGGTATCGGAGACTCCATCCCTCCGGTAATCGAGCGGGTCGAACTGCTAAACCAGGACTGGATCGAAGTAGCCGCGAGCGGCAATCGCATCCGGCTCGGAGAAAAGCGTCGGGTGGTCGTCGAGGCTTACGATCGAATGGATGGAAATGCCGAGCGACGACGGCTCGGGGTCTATCGTCTCGGATATCAGATATTGTCATCCGATAAATCGTTAACCGATGTCGATTGGACGCTCGTCTTCGATCGAATGCCCTCGAACGAAGCGGTAGAGCTGGCGTATGCACCCGGCAGCCGCTCCGGGGCGACGGGCCAGACAAAGTTTCGGTACGCAGTTTCGAACAGAGTCGGTGACGACACTTTCTCGGAAGGATTTCTGGATTCGGCGAGTCTTGGCCCGGGCCTCTACACCATTCGCGCATATGCGGCGGACTATTTTGGCAACATGGCATGGAAAGACTTCCAGTTTGAGATACTTCCGCACCGAGCGGCGGGTTATTCCACGGTGCAAAAGCCCGCACGTTAGTAAGGGCGATACACGCAAGATGGTGCAGCGCCGGTGGCTCAATGTTGAGCATACAGCCCTCGCTTACGCTCAGGCTTTTGCATCTTGCCCGATGGCGACACGGTGCAAAAGCCCGCATCTTGCCCGATGGCCGCACGGTGCAAAAGCCCGCACGTTAGTAAGGGCGATATGCTCGAGATGGTGCAGCGTCGGGGGCTCAATGTTGAGCATATCGCCGTCGCTTACGCTCAGGCTTTTGCATCTTGCCCGATGCCCGCACGGGGTGCAAAAGCGCTCACGTTAGTAAGGGCGATATCCGGAAGCTGTTGTAAATCTGCTGCCCAACGAGCATCGCCCTCGCTCACGCGCGGGCTTTTGCATCGGGCGGCGGACTTGAAGTGATAGCGGAAGAGCAGTTCGCCATCAAATCGGGGCGGGTTGTCACACATCGAAACCGGTTTGGCTTTGTTGCGTATAAACTATACTCAACGTCCAAAACGACAGTCACACGAGAATTAAGGAATTAACTATGCAAAAACCTATCGCGCTGACATTGTTTGTCGGGTTAGCTATTTCGATCTTGCCCGCGGGGTCGATCGGTTCCCCAACAGTAGCGGAACCGTCTATCCGCGTTGCTCCACCGGCCCCGAAATTCTCGGACGCAGAACGGCAGGCAGAGTTGGCCCGCCGTCGTAACGCAGTCGCGGCAAAGATGGCCGACAAGAGCATGCTGATCCTATTCAGCTCAGAGCCAAAGCTGTATGCCAACGATGTCGATTATGTTTATCGACAGGAGAACAATCTCTTTTACCTGACCGGCCTCAAACAGGACGGTGCAACGCTTGTCATCACCAAGGATGGTGGTGTGGTCAGAGAGACGCTTTTCATTCCGAAGCGGGTTCCTATTCGCGAGGCGTGGGAGGGAAAGATGTACTCGCGCGAACAGGCGACGAACCTTTCCGGTCTGACAACTATCGTGGATTCGTCCGAAGTCGTCGCATTCCTCAACGCTGTCAAGGCGAAGAGCTCCTTTGAATCAAAAGACAGGAAAGCCCTGGTCTCGACCGACGTCGCGAAGCTTTACTTGCTACTCCCGAATAGCGATAGCGACGAAAACGGAAAGCGAGAATTCCGGGTCGAGGGCTCGTTCGCTGAAGCCTCTACGGGTCAGAAAGTCGAGAATGCCCGTCCGATATTTGACGAGCTACGACATATCAAATCACCTTACGAGATAAAGATGCTGCAGCATGCGATCGACATTACGACGGAGGCTCAGATGCGTTCGATGGCAATGGTCGGTAGTGCAAAGATGGAATATGAAGTCCACGCCGAGGTCGAATATACTTTTCGCCGACGCAATGCCGACTTCTGGGGTTATCCGTCGATCGTCGGCTGCGGTGCGAACGCGACGACTCTGCATTACGTCGAATCACAAGGTGAGGTCCGTAAAGGCGATCTTCTTCTAATGGATGTCGGCGCAGAATACGAACACTACACGGCGGATGTGACACGTACGTACCCTGTGAACGGCAAGTTTTCAAAAGAACAAGCGGAGATCTATCGAATCGTTTACGACGCACAGGAAGCCGTCGCGAAAGCGACGAAACCAGGCGTTTCGTTTCAGACACTACAGGAAATCGCCAAGCAGACGATCAATGACGGATTGTTCAAACTCGGATTGGTGACAGATCCGAAAGGCAGCCAGGTCGGTTACTGGTTCATTCATGGTCTCGGCCACTGGCTCGGGATGAATGTTCACGACGTCGGGCGTTATGGAGCTCCGCTCGCTCCGGGAATGGTATTCACAAACGAGCCCGGGATATACATCCGCGAAGATGCTCTCGATAATATGAAGGACACGCCGGAGAATCGAGCGTTCATCGCGAAGGTCCGGCCGGTTTTTGAAAAGTATAAAAACATCGGCGTACGCATTGAGGACGACCTGCTCGTAACGGCCAACGGCGTCGAGTGGATGACGAAAGACCTGCCGCGAAAGCTCGAAGACGTCGAACGCTTCATGGCATCGGCTTCGAAGGAGATGGCCTACTCGCCGCTCAGATTCCAGCCTACCCAATTGACCGTTGCAATGATCGGATCGACACTGACAAATCGCGGCACGACGGCGCGGCGGGGATTTGTAGGGTCGGGCAAGAGTGCTGCGAGCCATTCAGGACATGCCCATGCGGAATAGTTCTTTGGTGAATCGTG
>JBKJOR010000380.1:0-2662 GCA_046595575.1 Pyrinomonadaceae bacterium
CTCGAGTTTGCGGCAAAAACCGACCTCCCGGTCTCGTATGCGTCGATCAGATACCGCTCTCCAGCAGGCGAACCGCCGGCCAGCAGGATGGTCTGCTGGTGGGAGGATATAAGTTTCATGGCGCACCTGTTCCGCCTTTTCACACTGTCGGGGTTCACGGCGATCGTGGATTTTGGGGAAGAAAGCGTCGTCAATGCCGACCGTAAAAGACTGGCCGCGGAGCTTCACCAGCGGGTAAAGGACAAGTTTATCCCGGTGATCTGATATCTATGGATGTTTTCGTCCCTCATATCCTCAGCTAGTCACACCTCGTTTTGCCGCTCGGCGAGGTCAGCGTAAAATTTAAGAACCAAGATCTGTAACATTCCAGAAGTTTCCTAAGGAGCACTACCTAATGCACAAGACTTTCTTTCGATTTACAACGGCCGCGACCGTCTTGCTTTCCCTATGCTTTACGTCGTTTGCCCAGAGCAAGGGCTTTGACACAAAGCGGATGGACACATCGGCTGACGCCTGTAACGACTTCTTTCAGTTCGCCAACGGGACCTGGCTCAAGACGACCGAGATCCCTGCCTCGGAATCGCGCTGGGGCAGCTTTAATATCCTCGCGGACAATAACAACACTATGCTCAAGGCGGTGTTGGAAACCGCGGCGAAGAACAAGTCCGCCGCGGGAAGTGACGCACAGCTCATCGGTGATTTCTACGGATCTTGTATGGATGAAGCGTCTATCGAACGCTCGGGCCTCACGCCTGTTAATCCGTATTTCGACCAGATCGCAGGGATCAAGACAGCCGATGACGTTAAACGTCAGATCGCAGCACTTCACAACGCCGGCCTGCCGGCGGTATTCGGCTTCGGAGCCGGAGCCGATCTGAAAAATTCGAACGTGGTGCTGATAAACGCAGGGCAGGCGGGAATCTCGCTTCCGAACCGCGACTATTATACGAACACCGATGACAAATCGGTCGAGACCAGGACAAAGTTCGTCGAGCATATGACGAACATGTTCAAGCTGCTGGGCGACTCGCCCGCCGCCGCCGCCGCCAACGCCGCGACCGTTCTTGAATTTCAAACGAGGCTCGCAAAAGCATCGCTGACGAATGTCGAACGACGCAATCCCGATAACAATTACAACAAGGTCACCCTCGCGGCAGTCTCCGAGCTTACGCCGAATTTTTCGTGGACCGACTACATGACGGCGCGCTCAGTTCCGGCTGTGACGGAAATGAATGTGGCCCCGCCGAAGTTCTTCGCCGAAGTGAACACGATGCTGAAAGACGTTCCGGTTGATAGCTGGAAAACCTACTTCCGGTGGATGGCTCTAAATGCGGCGGCCCCGATGTTGTCGTCGGCGTTTGTCTCAGAGAACTTCAATTTTTTCGGACGATATCTTGCGGGACAGAAAGAGCAACAGCCGCGTTGGAAACGATGCGTCCAGCAGACGGACGGGAACCTCGGCGAGGCTCTGGGAATGGAGTATGCACGCCGGGCATTCAAGCCGGAATCAAAGGCTCGGATGAATGAGTTGATCGACAACCTGATGTCCGCGATGAAGGATCGGATCAATAACCTCGAATGGATGAGCGCCGCAACGAAGAAGGAGGCGCAGAACAAGCTTTCGACATTCAAGCGAAAGATCGGCTACCCGGACAAGCTTCGCGGATTTAAGGGTCTGAAGATCGACAATAAGTCATTCGTCGGAAACGTAATGCGTTCCGCCCAATTCCAAACGCGTCGTAACTTTGACGATCTCGGAAACCCGCGTGATAAGACGCGCTGGCCGTATTCACCAACGACCGTTAATGCTTCATATTCGAGCATCAATAATGACATCACGTTTCCGGCAGGTATTCTTCAGCCGCCGTTCTTCAATTCCGAAGCCGACGATGCCATCAATTACGGTGCGATCGGCGGCGTGATCGGTCACGAGATCAGTCACGGCTTCGATGACTCCGGAAGCCGGTTTGATGCCGACGGCAACTTGAAAATGTGGTGGACCACCGACGATCGCAAGAATTTCGAAGAGCGGGCGGCATGCGTCGCGGGACAGTGGGACAAGTATGAGGTTCAGCCAGGAATATTTATGGTCGGCAAGCTCGCACTCGGTGAAAATATCGGCGACTTCGCCGGACTGTCGATCGCATTCGATGCGTTGATGAAATCGTTCGAGGGTAAATCGCGGCCGGCGAACATCGACGGCTTTACGCCCGAGCAGCGCTTCTTCCTCGGATGGGCTCAGGTTTGGGCTTCGAAGTACACCACGGCGGCTGAGATCCTGCAGGCGAAGAATGGCCCGCACTCACTTCCTCGCTGGCGTGTGAACGGTCCTCTCTCTAACATGCCGCAGTTCGCAAAAGCATTCGGCTGCAAGCAGGGCCAGTCCATGGTCCGTGCGGATGCATGTTCGATATGGTAAGCAACAGGAAAACGTAAGTGAAAGAATGACTGCTGAAAAGGCAGTCATTTTTTTTGCCTTGCGTCGAAGGAGACCAGGTTGGTAGTGCCTTCTGCCACTCTTTAAATTGCCTTTACCTTTAGGTGGAGGAGGATAGTCTTTTGTCGCTTATTTAAATTGCCTCTACCTTAGGGAGCTTGGCGGTCTTAACTCGTACAGTATGTTGCGAAACGATGTCCTTAATGATACCGACCACTATCTTTC
>JBKJOR010000100.1:0-3380 GCA_046595575.1 Pyrinomonadaceae bacterium
TTTATGATTCAAATGCAGACCTCCTTGGCGGTCGCGGATAATTCGGGTGCGAAGCGTGTGGTGATGATCTTGCTGGTCGATCCGCCGATCGGCATGATCATCACCACACGCTTTGCACCCGAATTATCCGCGACCGCCAAGGAGGTCTGCATTTGAATCATAAAATTACCTCAAATTCCGATTTTCAATTTTCAATTTGCGATAGCGTGACTGCGACAATCGCAAATCGGCAATCGTAAATCGAAAATTACAACTCTGCCTTGTGAATTATCTCGACAACCCGCCACCGCTTGCGGGCTGACAATGGTCTCGTCTCAACGATCCTGACCTTGTCGCCGATCTTGGCACCCTTATCGTCATGTGCCATGAATTTTTTACGCTTGCGGATGTACTTGCGATAGATCGGGTGCTTGACCAACCGGTCGACCCGAACGACGACAGTCAACGTCATCTTGTCCGACGTGACAACACCTATTTTTTCAGCACGCTTGCCTTTCTTTACCGTCTCGTCCGTCGCGTCGTCCGAGGTATCGGAAGCTTTGACATCAGCTTTCTTTGCCGGAGCTTTAGCACTCTCCTTAGGAGCCTCTTCAGCCGCGTCCGCTTTAACTTCGCTCGTCTCAACCGCTCCAGTCTCGGCCGGCGCGTCAACGACGTTTTCCGTTTCGTCTGTCTTTTTCTTAGTTACCATTTCTAGTTCTCGTTCTTCGCGGCATTCGCCTTCTCGCCGATCAGCGTGTAAACGCGCGCGAGCGTCTTTTTCTCGCGGCGAATGTCCTTGACCGTGTCGCCTACGCCGAGCGTTTTCCGAAACTTCAAACGGAAAAGCGATTCCTTTAGTGCATCCGCCTGATCGCTGAGCTCTTGCGCGCTCATGTCCTTAAGTTGTTCGATCTGTTCCTTTCGCTTCATAACTTAAACTACGCCTCCTTCGAGGTCCGCACGCGATACAAACTTGGTCTTGATCGGAAGCTTTTGTGCCGCCAACTTAAATGCCTCCCGTGCTAGAGCCTCGTCGACGCCCTGAATCTCATAGAGTACCCGGCCCGGTTTGACGACCGCCACCCAATGATCCGGAGCACCCTTGCCGGAACCCATACGCGTTTCGGCCGGTTTCTTCGTGATCGGCTTGTCGGGGAACATCCGGATCCAAATCTTACCGCCGCGTTTTACGTGACGCGTCATCGCGATACGAGCAGCTTCGATCTGGCGATCTGTGATCCATCCCGCTTCCAATGTCTTCAGTCCGAAGTCACCGAAGTTCAGGTTCTCGCCGCGCGTTGCTTTCCCGCGCATACGGCCCTTCATTACCCTTCGGTGCTTGACCTTTTTCGGCATCAACATAGCTACAAATCCCCTAATCTTCGATTTTCGAATTGCGATTTTCGATCTTGCCGTCAACACGATCGCAAATCGCAATTGGGCAATCGCAAATAATTACCTACGGTCGTCTCGCCGCGGACCGCCGCGACGTGCTCCGCGTTCCACTTTCACTTCGTTCATCGGATCCGTTGTCGTGCCGCGTGCCATCGACGCATTCGGATCCAGGATCTCACCGCGGTAGATCCAACATTTCACACCGATGATTCCAAATGTCGTCAATGCTTCGGCAAAGCCGTAGTCGATGTCGGCACGAAGTGTGTGCAGCGGCAGACGACCCTGAAGCGACCATTCGGTGCGGGCAATCTCGGCTCCGTTCAGACGGCCGGCAATCATGACTTTGATTCCCTGTGCACCGAACCGCTGCGATTCCTCCATCGTCTTTTTCATCGCACGACGAAATGCAATTCTCTTTTCGAGTTGCTGGGCGATCTTCTCGGCCTGCAACTGGGCGTTAAGCTCGGGGTGACGGATCTCCTGGATCGAGATGAGTACTTCACGTCCGGTCTTGCGCGAAAGATCTTCACGCAACTTCTCGATCTCAGAACCTTTGCGTCCGATGATAATGCCGGGCCGCGAAGTATAGATGATGATCTTCAGACGAGAAGCCGCACGCTCGATATCAATGTGCGAGACGCCGCCGCCGCTAAAGCGTCGCTTTAAATCGCGCTTGAGCCGCAGATCCTCAGCAAGGAACTTTGCGAAATCATGCTTCGTAAACCAATGCGAGTGCCAGTCCTTGTTGTAACCGACCCTGAAGCCGTATGGATGTACTTTCTGTCCCATATTTTCCATTTTGGATTTTGGATTTTGGATTTTGGATTCAAATCCGCAATCCGCACTCCGCATTCCGCGTTTGTCTTACTGCCTTTCCAACTCTTCGTTTATATTCTGCTGCTTTTCGTCAGCCGGCTTCGATTCATTCAACGCCGCAGTCGTCTGCGTTTCAACGTTCTTGGCGTCCGCCACATCGGCGTCATTCCTTGCGTCGATCGCTTCCGATGCTTTGACCGGCGTCGGCGTCTCGACCGTTTCCTCGACGTTGCTATCGACGGCCTCGACCTTTTCAGCCTTCGCTTTCTTCGGAGCTGCCGATTTCACCGGAGCCTTAGCTTTTGTCTCGCCGCCTTCAGCTTTCTTGGCTGCGTCTCGTTTAGCCTTTGCGGCTAAACCTTTCAATTCCTTCTCGCTCTTCGCCTTCTCTTCGCTTGTTACGTGGATCGTGATATGGCAATAGTGACGCTGCTCACGGTACGCACGACCCTGCGGTGCGGGACGCATACGGCGCCTGTTCTTTGTCGGCCCCATGTCGACAAAGCACGACTTCACCCACAACCCGTCTGGATCGATCGCAATGTTCTGCTGTTCCGCGGCGTAGGTCGCGTTGGCGATCGCCGAATTCAAACATTTTGCGATCGGATCAGCAGCGCGTTTGTTCGTGAACTTTAGGATCGCAAGCGCCCGCGATACGTTCTGGCCGCGGATCATATCAATAACCAGGCGCGCCTTTCGCGGACTGCCTTTCAAATGTTTTGTCTTTGCTATCGCTTCCATATTTTTAGTGAATCGTGAGTCGTGAATCGTGAATAGTTCTCTTTCTATTCACGATTTACGATTCACTATTTACTTCCTCTTAGCCATTTTCTCCGCTTTCGTTCCGGGATGTCCTTTGAACATCCGTGTCGGCGAAAACTCACCCAGCTTGTGACCTACCATATTCTCGGTGACGAATACCGGAATGTGGCGTTTGCCGTTATGTACGCCGAATGTCAGCCCGACCATGTCCGGCGAGATCGTCGAACGCCGCGACCAGGTCTTGATCGCAGGCGGCTTCTTTCCACCTTCGGCAATACGCTTCAGCTGTTTCACAACGCTGAGGTCGATAAACGGTCCTTTTTTTAATGAACGAGGCATATTTTCTATTTTGGATTTTAGATTTTGGATTTTGGATTTCGTGATTCCGGATCTGTTCTGCAATCCAAAATCCAAAATCTAAAATC
>JBKJOR010000277.1:0-8101 GCA_046595575.1 Pyrinomonadaceae bacterium
TTGTACCTTTGTCCTCTGCCGTTCGTCATTCGCCCTTTGTTTTGTCCTTTGTCATTCGTCCTTCGTCCTTTGTTTGTAGAGGGATGGCGAGGGACTTGGGACCTGGAACCTGGGGCCACGGGACTTGGGACTAGGGGCTTCCGGGACTCTCGTCGGGCGCCACCGGCTCGGGCTGATCAGACGTCAGATTCTCTGGTGAGATCGCAGCTCGGATAAAATTTTCAGATCGAATAGGATCGCCGTATAGACGCCGCAGCATCGCGAGCTGTCCTGCGTGAGTCATTGCGTCGGAAAATTGTCCTTGCAGCAATTGCTCTTCGGTCAGGTCGATAAGCGGAGTGCCAGCGTCGAGATGTTCACGCAAGCTTGCGAGCATTTCGTGAAACCGGTCGATCTCGTCGTGAAACGTCGGAAGCGGTTCGGGACGGTAAGCACCGCCGATAAAAAACGTCCCCGCATATCCGAGTACGCTTGTCATGTGACGCACTAGCTGTTTCGGCGTGCGGATATCATTGCCGGCACTGAACTCAGCGAATCCGTCAGGAGCTCCGCGGAGCGCCTTTTGCGTCCGGTACGCGAGTGCTGCGAGAAAGTGGCGCAGCATGTATCGCTTGTCATCCATTTGTCCTTCGTCCTGACTTTTGATCCTGCGTTATCGATCGTTGCGTTCTCGGTCGTCATCATCGCAGACCCACGCCAAATGACAAAAGGTGGATGACGAAGTGGAATGTGTTGCGGCCGTCGGTCATTCTGACCGGGCAACCAATCAAGCTAAAAAATTGATTGACGCTGCGCGACGCGAACCGCTAAACTTTACATGACGGTTTGGCATCAACCCCGCCAACTTCTTTTCACTCTGACCGCCGAGAAAGTTTCCTTTACATCCGGCACCGCCTTTCCCTAATTTATGCTCACCAGAATTGACGATCTTTTGCGCATGGCCATGAGCTTCGGCTCGAGCGACCTTCATTTGCGCGCCGGCTCGACGCCGGTCATCCGTGTCAACGGCGAACTGAAACCCATGTCGGGTGCTGCGAAACTGAATCAGGACGAAACGCTGGAGATGGCTTTCTCGATGATGTCTAATCGCCAGAAACAGCACTTTAAGGAAGTTTACGAAGTTGATATCGGTTACGGCGTGTCCGGCCTCGGGCGTTTCCGCGTAAATATCTTTCAACAGCGAAATTCAATCGGCATCGTGGCTCGCGTCATCTCGGACGAGATCCGCGATTTCGCACAGCTTGGACTGCCGCCGGTACTAAATACGATCGCGGACGAGCAGCGCGGCCTGATCCTTGTCACCGGCACCACAGGCTCGGGTAAATCCACGACGCTTGCCGCGGTAGTAGATCATATAAATTCGCATCGAAACTCACACATCGTCACGATTGAGGATCCGATCGAATTCCTTCACAAGGACAAGGAATCGTTTATAACGCAGCGCGAGGTCGACGTAGATACACGCTCGTTTGCCGAGGCACTGCGAGGCAGCTTGCGACAGGATCCGGACGTTATCCTGGTTGGTGAAATGCGTGATCTGGAGACGATCGAGACGGCTCTTGTCGCTGCCGAAACCGGCCATCTCGTACTTTCGACCTTGCACACGCTGGATGCGCAGGAGACCCTCACGCGAATAATCTCGGCGTTTCCGCCGTACCAGCAAAAATCGGTTAGGATCCAACTATCAGGGCTGCTCAAGGCAGTTGTTTCACAGCGTTTGATGAAGTCCGTAAAGACAGGAAGCCGTGTTCCGGCCGTCGAGGTATTGATCTCGACACCCCTGATACGCGACTACATCCTCCACGAAGATAAAACGAACGCGATCCGTGACGTGATCGCCGCCGGAACTTCTCAGTACGGAATGCAAACATTCGATCAATCGCTGTTTTACCTGTATCAATCCGGAATGATAACGCTTGAGGAAGCTCTCCGCGGAGCGACGAATCCCGACGAATTCCGCCTTCGCCTCGCCGGCATCCAGAACACATCTGCGATGGCCAAGGAGGAAATGGAGAAAGGCGGCGGGGTGGGAAACCTCAGCAGTCTTATTTCCCGGATGTAAAATTCCACGCTTTCGAATATCAAGAGACAGTCTCCGGGCTGTCTCTTTTTACGTTACGACATGCCGACCGCCGAGGACGTTAAAAAGCCGTTAACTGTCGATTGTTTAAGGATTTTTCGGCACCTAATCCTTGACACTTATGGCTCGGGACGTGTAAATTTTACTTCTATCCGGAGCACGAAAACGGGGACGGGAAACCGCTCAACATCGACTTTTCCCATTTACGCGCCGACTCTTATTTTCCCGCATAGACCGCAGGAAGAATTGTCAGTAGGCGTTCCGCTGGGATGACCGGATGTATTTTTAATTAAGGAAGACCACATAGAGGTAAATGCAAAACGACGTGAACAAAGAGACTGAAGTATCGACAACCGGCGAGACTCCAGTTGTGGAAACGAACCAACAAGAGCAGCCCGCGGAGGCGCAGGCTCCGGTAGCAACAGAAGCATCGGCACAAACAACGGCAGAGGCCACGGACGCAGCGACAGCGACGGAATCGACGCCGCCACAACCCGCTGAAACACCGGCCGGGACGGCGACCGACGTGAGTAGCCAACAGGCCGCGGTAGCCCCGGCACCTCCGCCTGAACGGACTGAGCCGCGCCGAGTTGCCAAGCCTCCCGCACCTGCCGAAGAAGAGAAGAGCGGCGAAATAGACTTCGGCGCAATTCTCGAGCAGTTCGAACAGGAACAAACTGTTTATCACGCCGGCGATCTGGTCGAGGGAAAAGTTGTCGGCGTTTCGGAACGCGGAGCCCTGATCGACTTCGGATACAAGTCCGAAGGCATCATTCCAATCGAAGAGAACGTCGAGGGCGTCGAGCCGCTTAATGTCGGCGATACAGTCGAAGTCGTCATCAAGAGCATTCATTCGGGTGACTCACCGCCGCAGCTTTCGCGTACGGACGCGAAATCGCGAAAGATCTGGAATGACCTCGAAGAGTCTTATCGGAACGATGTCGCCGTTATCGGCAAGATCGTTGATAAGACAAAGGGCGGATTGAAGGTCGATATCAATGGCATCGAAGCGTTTCTGCCGGGTTCACAGATCGACTCGCGTCCGATTCGCGGTCTGGATAGCTACATCGGTCAAGATGTCGAGGCGAAGATAATCAAATTCAGCCGCCGTCGCAACAACATCGTCCTTTCGCGAAAGGTGATCACTGATGTCGAGGTCAACGAGCAAAAAGCCGCGACGCTCGACAAGATCGACGTTGGATACGTCGTCGAAGGAACTATCAAGAATCTTACCGAGTACGGTGCGTTCGTCGACATCGGCGGCATTGACGGTTTGCTTCACGTGACAGACATGTCGTGGGGAAGACTGCAGAATCCGGCAGACAATTTCAAGGTCGGCGAGCATCTCCAGGTGAAGGTATTGAAGCTTGATCGCGAGAAGGAAAAAGTCTCGCTCGGTTTCAAACAGCTTCAGGCAGACCCGTGGTCGACGGTTGCGGAAGTCTATCCGGTCGATTCGAAGGTTAACGGCAAGGTCTCTTCGGTTACCGAGTACGGAATCTTTGTCGAACTCGAACCGGGCGTCGAAGGCCTGGTTCACGTCTCGGAGATCTCGTGGTCGAAGCGGGGTGCTAATCCGAAACGTCAGTTCCATAAGAGCGACGAGGTCGAGGTTCAGGTGTTGGGCGTGGATACGCAGGATAAGCGCATCAGCCTTGGAATGAAGCAGCTCCAGGACAATCCCTGGGACACAGTTGCAATACGCTACCCGGTCGGAACTAAGATCCACGGAAAGGTTCGCAACCTTACGGACTTTGGTGCGTTCGTCGAGCTCGAAGAGGGTATCGATGGCCTTGTCCACGTCTCTGACATCACTTGGGCGAAAAAACTTAAGCATCCTAAGGAACTTCTGAAGAAAGATCAGGAAGTGGACGCGATCGTAACTAACATCGATCCGCGCGGCCAGCGCCTATCACTTTCGATGAAGGATCTGACACCCAGTGCATGGGAAGGTTTTGTTGCAACGCACCGGCCGGGCGATGTCGTCCGCGGTAAGGTGACGCGCTTCACGAGCTTCGGGGTCTTTGTCGAGCTAGGTGAAGGACTTGAAGGTCTCTGTCACATTTCCGAGCTTTCGGACGAGAGAGTCGAGAAACCGGAAGACGTCGTTCAACTTGGCCAGGAGTTAGATTTTAAGATCCTGAGGATCGAAAGCGACGATCAGAAGATCGGTTTGTCCGCTCGTGCGGTTGGCAAAGCTGACGAACCTGTTGTCGACTCACGTCAGTTCTCGAGTGAAGCGAAGGGCGGCATGGCCAGCCTCGGTGAACTCGCGAACCTGATGAAGGGCGGTCAGGAGGAAGAAGCGAAGCCTGAAGTTTCGAAGGAAGAAAAGGATGCGGCTAAGCGAGAGAAGAAAGAGAAGGCCCGGCGTGAATATGAGGAAGCGTCCGCCCGTGAAGCTGCTGCCGCAGAAGAACCTGTAGCCGAAGTTGGATCGGAAGGTGATGCGGCTGACGAAACACAGACCGAAGGATCCGTAGAGCCGGAAGCGTCCGAACCGGCAGCTGAGACGGAAACTGAAGCCGAACCTACAGCGGCAAACGAATCCGACGTCGAGCCGACGGAGGCGTCTGAAAGCGGGACCGCCGCTGAGACGCCCGACGCGGAAAGCGAGACCGGATCGGAGGCTGCGTCAAACGATCCCGAGATCGCATCCACTGAGGAACAGACGGAGGGCGAAAGTGAAAGCCAGCCGACGGCCTCGACCGCGGGAGCGGAACCGCCAGTAGACACGACAGAAGACGTAAAAGAAGAATCGGAACAGAAATCTGCTTAGTTTGCGCCGGCACTCGGCCGTGAATACGGCGGAGTGCCGGCCTTTCTTTTAGAAGAACAGTTTCTAGTAAAGCGGGCGAGGATAATGAAATGACAAAAGCGGATCTGGTAGAGAAAGTGGCACGCGAGGCGGATATGACTAAGAAGGACGCCGAGCAGCTTGTCGAGATCATTTTTGACAGCATCATCGCGACATTGAACAACGGGGAAAAAATTGAATTACGAGGATTTGGAAGCTTTCGCGTCCGCGAGCGAAACTCCCGCCGCGGCAGAAATCCAAAAACAGGTGCGGCGGTCGACATTCCCGCAAAACGCGTTGCTTACTTTAAGCCCGGAAAAGAACTGAAAGAACTGATAAATAGTAATGGCGGCTAGTAACTAGCCTCAGAATCTTGAACCGGCCGTTGGGTGTGTGAGCACCGGGCCGGTTTATTGATTCAGCTCGAACGCTTTTCGTCTCAGAAAAGCGAATCTCACGGCCAAGTACCCGAGTAAGAGTATCCAGGTCGCGCTGGATAGCCATGACGCGATCGCGTTTAGAAGAGGCTCCTCGAACCGAAGCTCGACTTCGGACCGCTCGCGCGGGAGTTGGAGTTGCATCGTACCGTCCGCGCCACTTTCCACTGCCAGATTGCGACCGTTAACAGTCGCCCGCCAGTGTGGATAATAAAATGTAGCCACGCGGACGTTTCCAGGTTCACCTTCCCCCACGGAGAACGAACGCCGTTTGTTTCCCCAGGTGCCGACCTCCACAGTTCGTCCGTCTGTGGCCGTTACCGGTTCCGTTGTCTCGAATGCCTCCGCTTTTGCCCAGCTTGGCCACCAGTGCTCTGCAACACGCTCTGATCTTATTTCAGCCGCAAAATTATTGAACTGCTGAGCCGAAATGTGAAACGGTGTCCCATGGACCTGTTTGATGTCGACCACGGCGAATCCGACGATCAGAAGTAGTGCCCCAAAGACAGCCGCCCGTTTCGAGATCCGCCCTGTTTCGACGAACAGGGCGAGCGATAGCGAGATCGATACTACGGCAAGTACAGAAACCACCGCGAGCCATCGCCACGGATACTGAAGGCGTTGCAAGATACTCAACCCCGACCAAAGTGGTTCGCTGGGCTTCGAGAACATAAACACGCCGAATACAGCGGAACAAGTCGTGGCTGCCAGCACGCGTAAAGTCGGCTTCGATATGCGTTTGAATTGAGTGACCAAGACCACAATCCCTGAAACAAGCAGCATGACCGTCAGAACGGTCACGATATCGAGGTGCCGAAGAATCGGGTATTCGTATGTAGTGTCGTAACCGGCCAGTAAGTACGGGAAAAGTAACGGCCCCTGCTCGTAACCAGCGACCGTATATTTTGCGTCTGAGTGAGCTAACCACGAAAGTTCCGTCACGACCCGTATCCAGAAGAACGCTGTCGCCGCGGACACAAGGATTCCGGAGCAGACCAGTTGAAGCGACACCTTCTTCCAAAGGCGCCAATCAATCGCTATAGGGATGTATACCAGTAGGGAGAACGCTAACATAAGTGTCAACGGAATATGGGAGAGAATAAGAACCGAAGACGAAAGTGCGAGTGGGACCACGTCGCTCCACTTTCCCCGCCGGCAAAGCCTCGTCAGATATAAAAGGCAGAACGGCACGGCCGCGAGACCGGCGAATTCGGCGTAAAGGAAGAATCGGTAAATTTGCGCGAAGTGGTACGGTACGATCGCGTACAGGATACTGGCGAGAATGCCGTAAACCGGTGAGCTCCACTCGCGGACGAATAGATACATGCCGAGACACCCGATAAGCATCCACGTTAATAGGGCCAGAGAAAAAGCAAAGTGCCAATCTCCCGAGGCCAGATGCAGCAGGGCCGTAAAGTAATCCGAGACCGGCGGGTAAAATCTAATGCCGACGCTTCCGAAGCCCAGGTTGTCTTCGGCCCATCCCGGATAAAGATCGCCGACTGAGATCCCGTCCCTGAAAGCGTGAACGAAGTGAAGGTGGGATCGCATGTCAATCGTCTGCCGTAAGCCACCGAGCCAGATCGGCAAACCAACGGTTAGAAGGCTCACCCCCAGAACGATCGCGAGGGCGAACCAACTCTTTTCGTAATTCCTCTTGACGAGTTCGACTAACATTCCGGATCAATCGGATACCGCGGGACTGTCGCGACAATGGTCGTCTCGCGAGAACAAATCACCGAGACCTCAGCCCGGAATTCGACAGTCTAAACTCTCAATTCTGAATGCGTGCACACAAGACTTGCCGTGGCTCCGACAATACTGACGCCCACGGTTCGGACGATGTCTACGGACCGAACTTCGCCCGCGCCCGGTCGGGCTTTGAATGGTCGACCGCCTCGTCTTCGATCTCACCGCCGGGCGAAACCGGAATGTCGGCCGGGTTCTTATATTTCATCCCGTGCTCTTCGCCGTCGATACCGGCTGGGATGGTGACTTTCGGTGATGACGGAGGCGGAGTGTACCCCGGATAATCGATCCGCGAGTGATAGATGGCAACGAGGGAGCGGATCATCGATTCGCGGATCTGCGTCAGTTCGCGAAGCGTGAGGTCGCACTCGTCGAGTTGATCGTCAGCAACGATAGCATCAATGATCTTTGTGACAATAAAGCGAATGTTGTCGGGCGTCGGTTCTGCAAGGCTGCGAGCCGCGGCTTCACATGAGTCGGCGATCATCATGATCGCTGTCTCGCGAAACTGCGGCTTTGGTCCGGGATAACGAAAATCGTTTTCCGATACCTCGTCAGGATCGCGTGCTTCGGCCTGTGCCTTTTTCAGGAAGAAATGGAGCGTACGCGTGCCATGATGCTGCGGAATAAAATCTACGATCCGCTGCGGTAGACCCATTTCCTTCGCGAGCTTCGTACCGTATGTCACGTGGCTGATAATGATCTTCGCGCTTTGCGCGGGCTTGAGCCGGTCGTGCGGGTTCTTACCAAGTTGATTCTCGACGAAGTGGTCCGGCGCCGCCGACTTTCCGATATCGTGGTAAAGCGCCCCAATCCTCGCAAGCAGAGCGTTGCCCCCAACCACCCGGCAAGCGTCCTCGGCAAGTTGACCAACGGCATGCGAGTGCTGGTTCGTGCCCGGAGCGCGTAATGCCAACTGGCCGAGCGCGGGCAGGTCCGCGTTAGAAAGCTCCAGCAGCTTCACGTCGGTTAGTATGCCGAAAAGTGATTCGCACAACGGGAGGAACATCGCGGTCAACGCCGCCGTGATAATGCCGC
>JBKJOR010000131.1:0-5320 GCA_046595575.1 Pyrinomonadaceae bacterium
TTAAATGCTTCGCGAGACAGTCGCTCGGTACGACATCGAATCCAACGCCGGGCATGATCATGATCTCCGACGCCTTCGCCTTGTCGTCGAGCGCAGCCATCGATTCGAATACCGAGATCTCGCCCGTAATATCGGTGTAATGTTTTTTGTTCCGAAGACACGCCTCAACCATCGCGCGAGACGTGATTGAGAACGGACCCGCGCAGTGCAAGACCACTTCAACTTCCTGCAGCGCGGCGTCGAGCCTCGCCGTCTCATCTAGCGAGAAAACCCGATAGTCGAGATGATGTTTCTTTGCGAGCTCTTCGATCGCGATGGCATTTCTACCCGCGAGTATCGGCTTCATTCCGCGCTCGGCGGCGTAGCGAGTGATCAACTCTCCGGTGTAGCCGTTCGCTCCATAAATCAGAAAAGTACCTGTTCCGTTTGGCATATATGCGTTTAGCATAACGCACATGACAATCCTTCAGTTAGTTGGCCGTGGGTCGCTAGAGAGTCTCGCAGCCGGGCCTAGCCGAACAATAGCCCCGGACGAGAAGATAGCCGGGCATGTCGTTTTTAAGGCGCCGGAGAAAGCAGACCGCTAGATTTGTCTTCTATTTGAACGCCGGGCAGATCGAATTCGTTTTCCCAGCAGCACTGAAGACCCCGCGGTAAGGCTCCGCGCAAACTTCAAAATAGTTTCGTGCCCGTTTCCTGCATCATCCGAAGTTTCGCCAGGAACTCCGCTCGTCTGATCTCTTTCGCACCGAGCGCTTTGATGTGTGGTGTCATCACCTGGGCGTCGATCCAGGTCGCACCTCGCGCCTCAAGACGATCGATAAGAAACAACAGTGCAAGCTTTGATGCGTCTGTCTCCGTGTGAAACATCGACTCGCCGCAAAACGCGCCACCCGCGTCGACGCCGTAAACTCCACCGACTAAAGTGCCATCCGCGTTCCACGCCTCGGCGCTGTGTGCGACGCCGGCGTGGTGAAGATCGGTATACGCGCGGATAAAGTCGGGTGTGATCCACGTACCCGATTGGCCTGAACGAACGGCGCGCGAGCAGCGCTCGATCACACCTTTAAAATCCGCGTCGATCGTAAATGTAAACAAGTTCTTTCGACGGGAACGCTCGAGACTTCGAGGAATATGGAGATCGGCAAACTCAAGGATTGCACGCTTCTCCGGGCAATACCACGGCAAAGGCAATCCCTCGACGTGCCAGGGAAATATCCCAAGGCTGTACGCCCGGCGAAGATTCTCGACCGTCAACTCGTCGCCGAAGCTGACGATATCCCGTGCGTAATAAAAGTAGTCGTCGAACAGGACCCATTCGGGAAATTCGTGAATTTGCGGATCGGGAAATGACACGAGTGACATTTTACCGCAGAGACGCGGAGGCGCCGAGTATAGGCACTATTGATCCTCTCTCCGTCTCGGCGTCTCGGCGTCTCGGCGGTGAAAATTACTACACTTTCTTAAGTTTCCACTTCCCGCGCTTGAACAGCAGCGCGCTGGCGACGGCGAGGAGGGAGAATGCTATCGTGATCGCCCAGAAAACGCCGGCCGGGCCCATCTCGAAATAGTATGCAAGTAAGTACGCCGTTGGAATCTCGAACAGCCAAAAGACGAAGATGTTCAGATAGGTCGGTGTCCACGTGTCGCCGGCGCCGTTGAACGCCGTTTCCAGCACCATTCCAAGCCCGTAAAACGCGAAGCCATACGCGATGATGTGCAGAGCGCTCGTGCCGTATCTCAAAACCTCCGGCTCCTGGGTGAACAGACCTATGATCTGACTGGAGAATAACCAGAACACAACACCGACGCCGAAGTAGAACGCTGCGTTGAACTTTGCCGCCGCCCAAACGGCTGCTTCGGAGCGTTCCGGTTTACCGGCACCGAGATTCTGTCCAACCATTGTCGCGGCCGCGTTGCTCAAGCCGAGTGCCGGCAGCAATGCGAACATCACAACCCGAAGCGCGATAACATAACCCGCGATCGCCACTTCGCCAAAGCCGGCCATGATCGGCATTAAAGCCGTCCAGCTCGCGGTAGCGACCAACAATTGAAAGACGCCGGTTGACGATAACCTAAGCAGCTTCCAGAGTAACGTCCCATCGAACGACCAGCTCGCGCGATCAACGTGAATACGTCCGCCCGGTCGCATCAGATGCCAGGCGGCATAGAGCACACCGCATCCGCGACCGATCGTCGTACCGACAGCCGCACCCGTTACACCGAGTTCCGGAAAGAATCCGACACCGAAAATGAAGCACGGAGCGAGTATGATATTCAATCCATTCGCCAGCCAGAGGACCCGCATCGCAATCGCCGCATCGCCCGCCCCGCGAAAGATCGCGTTCAGCAGGAAAATGAACAACACGACCGCGTTGCCCCCGAGCATGATCCGCATGAAGCGAGAGCCTTCTTCGACAAGACTCTCTTTACCACCCAGTAAGCGGAGTATGTCGGGCGCAAATATTATCCCGATCGCGCTTATCCCGATCGAGACGATCACGCCGAGATAGATCACATGTGTAGCGGCCTTTGCCGCACCGCTCATGTCCTTCTCACCGGTCCGTCGAGCGATCGTGGCGGTGGCGCCGATCGCCAGTCCGAAGGCGACGGCATAGATCAGCGCCATCACCGACTCGGTCAGACCGACGATCGCGATCGCGTCGGAACCAAGCTTCGCGACGAAGAAAATATCCACGACTGCGAACAGGCTCTCCATGCTCATCTCGAGGATCATCGGGATCGCAAGGATGACAAGCGCGACCCAGATAGGCCCTTGAGTGAAGTCGCGCTGCGATCCCCGCAGACCTTCGCGCAATACTGACCAAAACGAATTGTCCAAAGTCTCCGCTGACGGAGTACTAGTATCCAACGACATATAAATAGAAAATTAACGGAAAATACCGAGCACGATACGTGCGGAAAGTCAGTTTCGCGGACCGCGAACGGTACGCGTCGATAGACACTACAAGGCGGTTTGATTAGACAAGTTCGAGACGCATAATTTGTAAACCATAACATGCGATTCCGGCGTCGGCCAAATCACAGTTTGTGGAAAGGTCGCGCCGATTCTATAATTTTCGGCGAGGCGATATTATGATCAAACAAATTCGTGGTAGCACCATTTGATAACTCACCCGAGAACAATTTGAGAGCATCATCGAGCCCTACCGGCGCAGGCGTGGTGATAGACATAGGGACCGGCGACGGACGGTTTGTGTCGGCTGCAGCCAAGGCCAATCCCAACAAGTTTTACATCGGCGTGGATGCGAACGCGAAGCCGCTCGAGAAGCCTTCGATTAAGGCGACGAGAAAACCGGCTAAAGGCGGCTTGCCGAATGCGATGTTCGTGCAGGCCGCTATCGAAGACCTGCCCGACGAGTTAAGCGGCGTCGCCGATGAGATCCACATACATTTTCCGTGGGGCAGCCTGCTCAAAGCAGTCGCAACTGCGGACGAAAATGTTCTTGCATCGCTACACCGCATCGCGGCACCCGACTGTCTGCTCGAGATTGTAATTGGCATTGATCCCGAGCGGGACGAGAGCGAGATCGTCCGGTTAGATATCCCCGAACTTTCGCCTATCTTCCTGCACGCATACCTGATCCCCAAGTTTAGTTCCGCCGGGTTTGAGCTTCTCCAGCATGGCAAACTCAGATCCGCCGACTGGTCGAGGATTGAAACATCGTGGGCGAGAAAGCTGCAGCGAAACGAGAGGCGGACAGTCTTTTACCTAACATTTCGCAAGGTGTAAGGCGTTCTGACCCTTCGGCTTAAATCGCCGCCGAATACAATTCACCGATCACCGTCGTCTCGGGATTCGACGTCTGAGACCAAACCATAGTAGTTTTTCGCGTTCAAACGCCCCCTATCCATTTCGGATCCAAAAAGCTACACTATTCAATCGCAAAACCGTTGTTTTTTTGCGTTGTGTACAGACAATATGAAGATCGCGGTGGCAATGAGCGGAGGCGTCGATAGTTCGGCGGCGGCCGCGCTTTTGAAGGAGCAGGGACATGAGCTTATCGGCTTTACGATGCAGCTCTGGAACCAGCGCCGCGGTATTAGTGTCGATGAGAACGGTGATTCGCTGCCGAGTCGATGCTGTTCGCTCGATGATGTGTACGACGCACGTCGCGTTGCCGAATCGCTTGGCTTCCCATTTGACGTTTTGAATCTCGAGAAGGATTTCGAGCGGGATGTCGTCGAGCCGTTCGTGCAGAGTTACTTGTCGGGCGAAACGCCGATACCGTGCGTCGCATGTAACTCTCGATTGAAATTCGCATCGCTGGATAAAATGGCTGTCTCTCTGGGATGCGACAAGGTCGCGACGGGTCATTTTGCGCGAGTGGAATTTGATGCCCCTGCAAACCGCTACCGCCTCTACCGCGGAAAGAATCACTGGAAGGACCAAAGCTATTTTCTTTGGGAGCTGACGCAGGACCAACTTTCGCGAGCTTATTTTCCGCTCGGCGAGATGCTGAAAAGCGAAGTCCGTGATATCGCACGCGACGCAAATCTCTACACCGCCGAAAAACGGGAATCGCAGGAAATATGTTTTGTTCCGGATGGTAAGTACTCGGAGTTCATCGATCGCTATCTCGATCACGAAGATCGCGCCGACGAAATGCCGCCGGGCGGAGCTATAGTAAATACGGCAGGTGAGGCCGTCGGCACTCACACGGGGATCCATCGTTACACAATCGGTCAGCGCCGAGGTTTGGGGATCGCGAATGAAAAGCCGCTTTACGTCGTGCAGATCGAACGTGCGAAGAATCAGATAATTGTTGGTGACGCCGACGAACTCGAATCAAAAGAGTTTGTCGCTAAGGGTGTCAACTGGGTGGCGTTCGATGACCCCGACAAACCAGTACGCGCTGACGTAAAAGTTCGTTATCGTCACGAGCCGGCACCGGCGACGATCTATAGATTGCACGACGCAAGGGCACGAATTGTTTTTGACCAGCCCCAACGCGCGATCACTCCCGGCCAGGCAACGATTTTCTACAACGATGATGAGGTTGTCGGCGGCGGTTGGATCGTGAAAACATAGAAAGAGCGAAACAGGGAGGAACAGCAAATCATGCCAAAAGACAAAAAACGACCGAGTAAGAAAGCGAAAGCGGCACAGAAATTCTTAGAGGATTCGAAACTGCTTGCGGAAAAAACGGAGCGCGAGATGCAGGGTGGCCAGGAGTTCAAGTCGTCCGTAGTCACGCCCAGATCGAATAGCACGCCGATGAAAGCGCGGCCCCACAAGAAGAGGGGATAGGTATTATTGAGTGACGAGTGACGAGTGACGAGTGACGAGTGACGAGTG
>JBKJOR010000388.1:0-2866 GCA_046595575.1 Pyrinomonadaceae bacterium
TTTGGTATATCGTGAAAAGCACAAACGGAGCAGTCGATCATCAATATTTCGGACTGGCGGGGGACATTCCTATCGCCGCCGGCAGCAGTCAGTAGCAGCGGTCGGTCGCTCGACGCAAAACAAAGCGACAGTGAGCAGATTCAACCCTGCTCACTGTCGTTAGCAACTGACGGACTGGACGCATTCGTGTCAGCCGGCTTACCCAGCCGTGGCAATACCGTTTCCGGCATCCGAACTACGTTTGAACGTCTAGCTCTTTCTTGTTTCTGCCGACGGGAGGGATGACCGTCTCCCAGCGTCCGCCGGCAATCTCTAGGGCTAGATTAGGGAAGTGGTTCCGAAACTATCCGTGTCGCCGTTGCGGTCGCGTTTCCGGTAAAGACAAGAGTGCCGTCGGGTGCGTAGATCTTCACGACAGCCGGTCCGCTCCACGAGTCTCCAGCCTCGTTCAATATTACGGTCTGCTGGATCTTTCCGCTCCCTGTTGAGCTGGAATCCGGAAGGTAGAAAAGCTGCCGAAATGTAACCGAATACGTCCGAGAGCTTTTCCCGCCGATTCGTTCCCATACTCCATACTGCGGGCTGCCGACAGCGCTATCTCCGTCACCGCTTCCCGTGAAACCACCGTCCGCGGTGAAGTTCATCAGAACTCGGAACGGCGGCGGTCCGCCGCCGATCGAAGTAACAACACCTTCCCAACTGCCGGTCGGGCTTGTCCACGCCGGAGCGTTATTGATCTGAGCAAATGCCGTGAGCGTGGTCATTACGGCGATCATCAACGCGATAAAAATTCTTTTCGTAAACATTTTGTTTTCTCCTCTTCTAGATTGAAGCCAGGACCTATGGATCCTCTTCCGCTATGTCGCCATTCGCGTGTTTGCAGGCTGGCGACGATCGATGCCTGTAAAGACTTTTGGTATCGTTTTCTTCGTACCCATGTGTTACGTTCGTGTTCGCAAGTCGAGCCTCGATTGATGCGATGGTTCGCTTGATGTGGACTATACTTTCGGTGGTTTTATTAAGTCCTCTGGAAATCCTCGGTTCTTTCTCGGAAAGTTCTAGGAGAGTGAAGTCCAGCTTTTATGGGCGAAGATCAGAACTACTTTTTTGAGTTTGGCGAGTTTCGTCTCGATCCTGCCGAGCATCGGCTGTTGAGAGAGGGCGCCGTCGTCGCGCTAACTCCGAAAGCTTTCGAAACGCTGCGCCTTCTTGTTGAGAACAGCGGACACCTTCTCGAGAAAGATCGTCTTATGGAGATGCTCTGGGCGGATGCATTCGTCGAGGAGGGTAACCTCGCCGATAACATCTCCAAGATCCGCCAGGCGTTGGGGGATAGCAGGAAGGCTCCGAAGTTTATTGAGACTGTGTCGGGACGCGGTTACCGGTTTATCGCCGACGTCAAAAAAGTCGAAGCGATCGAGGGAGATTTTCCCGAATTGGAGAGTGCGGTAACCCCTCCGATCATTGTCAATAAAAGTGATACGGGCGGGGTGCGCGCGAATCCGGACGAGGGCGTGACGCATGAGCGAATCCCGCGGCCGCACGTCGTAGAACCGCAAAAGTTCCGCGCGTGGGGCGTGATCGGAATAGTCGTTGTGCTCGCCGTCGGCGGTCTGCTGCTATACATCTGGACAACGAGCTGGCCTCGTGAATCGGTCTCCATCGAAGCGACGAAATCGATCGCGGTTCTGCCTTTCAAACCGATCGTCGCCAGCAACCGGGACGAGGCGCTCGAGATGGGAATGAGCGACACGTTGATCTCCGGTCTTAGCCGTTTGCGACAGCTGACCGTTCGTCCGATCAGCGCGGTGCGTCGCTACACCGATCTGGAGCAGGACGCGCTTGCGGCCGGACGTGAGCTGGGCGTCGAGTCGGTACTTGATGGAAATATCCAGCGGTCCGGTGACAGGATCAGGATATCCGCCCGGCTGGTGCGGACTACGGACGGTGCGACGCTTTGGACCCAAACTTTCGATGAAAAATTGACGGATATCTTTTCCGTTCAGGACTCAATTTCACAAAAGATAGTCAGCGCATTGGCGCTCCAGTTGAGCGGCGAGGAACAGGGCCGGCTCATTAAGAGATATACCGCGAACGCCGAAGCGTACGAGCTCTATCTGAAAGGTCGTTTTTTCTGGAGTAAGTCGACGCCGGAAGGTCTGCTGAAAAGTCTCGAGTTCTACGCACAGGCGATCGAGCTTGATCCTGGCTACGCTCTTGCGTATGCCGGGCAAGCGGATTCGTACAATCTGCTCGGCAGTTACGGCACCTGGCCGCTAAAGGATTCGCACCCGAAGGGACGGGCGGCGGCCGAGAAGGCTCTGGCGCTCGACGGAGACCTGGCCGAGGCCCACACTTCGCTGGCGGCCGTGATCGCGGATTATTACTGGGACTGGGCCGAGGCCGAGAAACACTTCAGGAAAGCCATCGAATTGAATCCGAATTACTCAGTTGCACGTTACTGGTACTCGCAGCAACTCTCGCGAATGGGGCAACTCAACGAGGCGGTAGCAGAAGCACGCCGCGCACAGGCACTGGACCCTCTTTCATCGAGTGCCGATGCCCATGTCGGTTTGGCCCTCTACCGCGCCCGGCGTTTCGACGATGCGGCCGCGGAGCTGCACAAGGCACTCGAGTTTAATCCGCAGGCCCTCGACGCTCACATGTTTCTTGGCTTTGTGTATATTCAGCAGGGAAAAAAGGATGAAGCGATAAGGGAGTTCCAGACCGTCCTCCAGCTGTCGCAGCGAAATCCGAGTATGCTCGCGCTACTCGGTTACGCTTACGCATCTGCTGGGCGTCGGACTGACGCTCAAGCGATCCTAAACGAATTGCAATCGGGAAAGCGGCCGGCCACGCAGATCGA
>JBKJOR010000424.1:0-2597 GCA_046595575.1 Pyrinomonadaceae bacterium
AGTAGGTTTTATCGTAAAGATATGTCAATAAAACCGTCTAAATATTTGAAAAAAGTCGAACAACCTTTGTGACCATCACGTAATCATACAAGCTGACCGGGAGCAGAGAGGCTCCGGCAACCAAACCAGATGGCAACCTTCCAAGACCCGACAATATGTTTCGCACCGCTGGAAGTGATCGAGCGTCTGCTTGAGATAAGGGCGGACTTGGGATTCGTTGAAACGATCTATCTGGATAGGTGTCAGGAATTGACTGATTTCTTTGACGCTTACGGTTTCGATATATACGCGTTTGCGACAACGAACGACAAAATCAATTACGGCGACTATAGAACGCCAGTGGTGCCCGGCGGTGAGCGAATGCATGCGTCGCTGATGGCACACTAGAATAAGTTCACAATCAACTGAGAACGCGCGGAAGGTGATCTAAGCAAGTTAGGCCTTCCGCCTTTTTTTTACCGCAGGCTGTTAGCTCGTCGTAATCAAAGTGCCTTTACGATAAATAGCGTGCCGTCATCATCGAGAAACTTCCGCTCGGTAAAGTCTGCTACGTCCTTTCGTATATGGTCGATCAGCTGTTTTGCCGGTAGGTGAATCCCGGCTAAGACGCTTTTAGCAAAACGATCGGCTCCAAATTCCTCGTCGTTTGCATTAGCCGCTTCCGTTAGCCCATCCGTGTAAATGACCATCACCTGGTCCTTCTCAAAGCGAATGAAATGCTGATGGTAGCGGGCGTCGTAGAACATCCCAAGGGGTGTGTCCCCGTACTCGACAAATCGGTACTCGCCGTCCGGCTTTATAAGAAGCGGCGGGTTGTGACCCGCATTGGCAAAAACGAATGTTCGGTTCGTGGTGTCGAGAATTCCGTAGATCGCGGTAACGAACCGGTTGTCCTCGATTGAATCCCAGAGCAGATTATTTATCTTTGAAAGCAGGATGTGCGACGCATAACCGGTCTGAACACCGGCCCGGATCGACCCGCGCAGGAATGCCATCAGCAACGCGGCCGGAATGCCCTTCCCGACGGCATCGGCCACCGTGATCCCGATCTGATCATCAAAAACTCTAACCCAATCGTAGTAGTCACCGGACACCTCTTCTGTCGGAAACACATACGCGCTGATATCAAATTCCGCCACCTCCGGATCGTGATCGGGCAGCAGTTCGAGTTGGACCTGTCTCGCGATCTCAAGCTGCGCCTGAATCCGTTTTTGCTCGACAAGCTGTTCGTGAAGATTGACCTTATCGATGATAATCGCGACCTGCGAGGTCAGCATCTGCAGCACGGCCAAGTCATCTTCGGAATACGCATTAAGTTCGTCGCTTTCGAGATCGAAGGCACCAATAACTTTCTCGTTCGAAACAATCGGGGCGACCATTTCTGAGCGGGTTCTCTTGCGTGCAGCAAAGTACCGCGGATCCTTACTCACGTCCGGCGAAATGATCGGCTTGCCGCTTTGCGCCGCCCGACCAAGCAGGCCTTCGCCGAGTTTCAGACGCGGCTCGACTAGCTCAAAGCTGATCTCGTATCCACGGATGACCTTTGACTTAAAAATGTATGGGCTGTCATTCTCAGGCCCCTCTTCAATGAGGTAAATTCCAGCCGCATCGTAAGGCAGCAGCGATCCGAGCGTGTCCATTACCAGATTCAACACTTCCTCGAGATCCAGCGATCGACTGATCGTCTTTGTGATATCGAGCAGCATTCGCAGCTTGTCGGCCGTCGACAGGCTTGCATCGGGTTTGACTTGAACCGGCGGATTAGACATTAATCTTCGCTCTGAAAAAGCTTCTCCTTGTAAGTGTCCCAAAGTCTCGAAATTCTAATGCGATATTCTACCAGCGGTCTACTCACATTGTAATGCCGGGCAATCTCCGCCACAGTTTTTCCGGATTCGACGAACCGCTTAAGACCGCCGTATGGGACAAGAGCAGCAGCACCGGTCGCGTAAGCCTCTTCTTCGATATCAGCGTTGTAGTCGCGAGCAATGGCGTTGCCGTGCTTGTCCCGGCCTTCGATGGCAAGCCGGCTTGGCTTGTGACCGAGGAACACATGGCTGATCTCCTCCATCAATGTCGCCTTGTGACGGGTCGAAGCATGCGTCGGATTTAGGATCACAAGCTTTTTTCCGTTTGGAAGTCGGACCGACGCTGCTCCTCCGGACCACTTATCTTTTGCAGCGTTTAGAAGCTGATCGCGGGTCTCGGTCGAAAGTCCCTTTATCTCATCGAAGGTCGGGACGAGCAGGCCGGCATACTTGGCTAACTCGAATGGATCGAGGCGCTGATCATCGCTTCGAAGTCCGGCGAACTCTCGCAGTCCCCGGCCTCGCAATTCGTGGTGCCGCCCTTTCTGAGTTGGAGGAAGATCGTTCATTTTGGATTTTGGATTTTAGATTTTGGATTGGAAGAAACGGATGATCGAGTTCACCAGTGAAACGCCCGACGCTCTTCTAATCCAAAATCCAAAATCTAAAGTCCAAAATGGTCAGACTTCTTTGTATTCCGAATCGACGTCCTCGCTCGAGAGTGCGACGCGATAATTCTTTGATTGCTTCTGTGTGGTAATTAGAAGGTCAGTTTTCGTTTTGAGCAGG
>JBKJOR010000151.1:0-7989 GCA_046595575.1 Pyrinomonadaceae bacterium
CCGGTGTCACTTCGTTGCGGAACGCCTTACCGATCTGGGCTATGCCGAATGGCAATTTGCGGCGAGACGTGTTGAGAACACTCGCAAAGTTTATAAAAATTCCCTGCGCCGTTTCAGGACGGAGGTATGCAAGTGCCGATTCATCCTCGTCAGACGACACCGCACCGACCGTCGTTCGAAACATCAGATTGAATTCACGAGCCTCAGTCAGGTCGCATTCCTTGTCGTCGCCCGGATGGACCGCCGGATGGTTCGAGCATTGAACGTCCAGCAGCTTGTCCAAACGAAACCTGCCTTTACACGCACGGCAATCGACAAGCGGATCGCTGAACGTCGTCTCGTGTCCGGAGTATTTCCATGTCAGTCGGTTTTGGATTATCGACGAATCGAGCCCCTCGATATCGTCGCGCTCATACACAAGCCAGCTCCACCAACTCTTCTTTATGTTGTTCGCCAGCTCGACACCGAGCGGGCCGTAGTCCCACGACGAGCCGAGCCCACCGTAGATCTCGGACGCGGGATACACAAATCCGCGACGCTTGGAAAGGGAGACAATAGTTTCGATGTTAGGTGCGGGCATATGTCAACCAATGGTCGAATAAAAACGAAATTCTACAATAGCCGAACGCAATGGAAAACTAAACCACACCGAAAGGAGTAGCGAGCTCTTTTGGCCGAGGGGTCCACTGTGAACGACGGTAACAATCCGATATAATCCCTATCGTGAAACCAGGCCAGGATATTATCGAAGAAGGCCTCAGAGACCTTGCTGCCGGGACGGAAACGATCCCGTCGCTTCTCGTGTCGATAGGTGCCGAGCGCCTTCGCCGTTTGGGCGTGCCGGTTCCGGAGGCGACGATCCTATCACCCGAACACCGACTTTATTCGACGCTGCGAGACATCGACCCTGACGCATCGCATTCGCGATACAACGCCTTGATCCGGCGCCTTGTGAGCTTTGAACGGGCAACCGAGTGCGAAACCTAACAAACCGAAAGCGAGTTCTGGAATTTATGCGTGCTCTCGGCAAGAGATCGAGGCAGACTGCACGTGTTTATTTTACGGGCGGCGTAACGGCTGTCCTGTATGGCTGGCGCGACATAACCATTGACATCAACCTGCGGTTCGATGCAGAACTGGATGAGTTATTTCGTGCTTTGCCCATTCTCAAAGAAGATCTTGAGATCAATATCGAATTGGCTGCGACTTCGGATTTCATTCCGCCGCTGCCGGGCTGGGAAGCTCGTTCGCAACACATCGCGCGCGAAGGACAAATCGATTTTTATCATTACGATCCGTACAGCCAGGCTCTGTCGAAGATCGAACGCGGCCATGCTCAGGATCTGCTGGATGTTGCGTCGATGATAAAAGAAGGACTGCTCGATCTGCCAAAACTCGGCTCGTTATTCGAAGCTATCGTCTCGGATCTCTATCGATACCCCGCCATCGACCCCAAGTCATTTTCCGATGCGGTTCGTCGAAATACCGGCCCGGAAAAAAAATGAGAGGGCGGCTAAGCCGTCCTCTCGCTTTCCTGGCAGCATTTCCGCCACTGACTATTCGTCGCCGTGTCCGTTGCGGTCGCCGCCGCGGTCGACGCTTTCGCCTTCCCCGCCGCCTGCACCACCGACGGCCGCCTTCTCCTGTGCAAGGATCGCCTTACGAGAAAGCTTTACTTTATTGCCTTCTTTGCCGATACACTTGACCATGATCTGCTGACCTTCTTTCAATTCATCGCGAACGTCTTTGACGCGACGGTCGGATATTTCGGAGATGTGCAGCAAGCCATCAAGTCCCGGAAGGATCTCAACGAACGCGCCGAAATCGACGATCCGCGAAACTGTACCTAGATACTCCTGACCTATCTCCGCTTCGGCTGTGAGCGACTTGATCCATGCAACGGCACGCTGTCCGGCTTCGCCGTCGGCAGTCGCGATAAGGACCGTTCCGTCATCCGACACGTCGATCTTCGCACCGGTTTCCTCGGTGATCGCACGAATTGTCGAGCCACCCTTTCCAATGATGTCGCGGATCTTTTCCGGATTGATATGAAGCGTGATGATCCGCGGAGCGTACGGAGAGATCTCTTCGCGAGGCTTGTTGATCGCCTGCTCCATGATCCCAAGTATATGCATGCGGCCCTTTCGCGCTTGCTCGAGTGCCTCTTGCAGGATCATCGCATTGATACCGGCAACCTTGATATCCATCTGCAGGGCCGTGATACCTTCGCTCGAACCCGTCACCTTAAAGTCCATGTCGCCGTAATGATCTTCGGCTCCCGCGATGTCGGAAAGGATCGCGTAACGATTTCCCTCCATCACCAGACCCATGGCGACTCCTGCGACCGGACGTTTGATCGGCACACCGGCGTCCATCAAGCTCAGTATGCCTCCGCAAACCGACGCCATCGATGACGAACCGTTCGATTCCGTGATCTCGGAAACGACACGCAACGTGTATGGAAAATCACCGTCATCGGGAAGCACTGCTTCGATCGCACGCCGTGCGAGGTTACCGTGACCGGTCTCGCGTCGTGAGGTGCCGCCGAAACGTCCAGCCTCTCCGACCGAGTAAGGCGGAAAGTTGTAGTGGAGCATAAATCGACGCTTCACTTCGCCCTTCTCGATGTCGTCCATGTATTGCTCGTCCATCTTCGTGCCGAGCGTGGTCGTAACGATCGCCTGGGTCTCTCCACGTGTGAACAAGGATGAGCCGTGAACACGCGGAAGCCAGCCGACCTCGCAGCTGATGGGGCGAATCTCGGAAAACTTACGTCCGTCGGGACGACGACGCTTGCCGAGCATGTCTTCGCGAAAGATCTTTTCCTTCAACTTACCAAAGACCTTACCGGCCATCTGTCGTCGCTCCGGAGCTTCGTCAGCGGGATAACTCTCGATAACTTCTTTCTTGAGCGCATCTATCGCAGCGTAACTGGTCAGCTTGTCGGTGCCGGTTGTATCGAGCGCCGCACGCAGCCGTTCGCCAAAGTTCTTTTCGATCTCTGACACAAGGCTTTCGTCGAGCTGCGCCGCCACAAATTCGCGTTTGGTTATCTGCAGCGCCTTGCCAAGCTCTTTCTGCCAGAGACAGAGACGTTTGATCTCTTTATGGGCGAGCATCAGAGCCTCAAGCATGATGTCCTCGGCCACTTCATTTGCCGCAGCCTCGACCATGCAGATCGCTTCCTCGGTTCCGGCGACGATTAAGTTGAGTTCCGATTCACGACGCTCGTCGTAGGTCGGATTGATCAAATATTTACCCTCGATCAAACCGACACGCACACCGGCGATCGGGGTTGTGAACGGAATGTCCGATAGGTAAAGAGCACAGGACGCTCCGGTGATCGCAATAACATCCGGATCATTTTCCGAATCAGCCGAGATCACGCTTCCGACGATCTGCGTTTCGAAGCGATAGCCATCGGGAAACAGCGGACGCACGGGCCGATCGATCAGACGACACGTAAGCACTTCCTTCTCGCTCGGCCGTCCTTCTCGTCTAAAGTAGTTTCCCGGAATTCGTCCGGCCGAATAACTCGATTCCCTGTACTCAACCGTGAGCGGGAAAAAGTCGAGGCCTTCTTTCGCGGTCCTGCCGCTTACTGCTGTAACGAGCAGCATCGTATCCCCGTATTGGATCACGACCGAACCATCGGCCTGTTTTGCAACCTTTCCTGTTTCTACGACCAGCTCGCGATTACCGAGCTTTATCGATTCTTTTAGATATTTTTTCAATGACATTTTTTCTCAAGTCCTTTAAAACAAAAACGGCCGGTGCAAGTCGTGATGCCCCGCCGCCTTTGGAGTTTACCGATATTACGCGTTCTCTTTTGTGTGTGGCCGAATATCGCTGTCACGTTCAGCAGCCGCCAACAAACCTTCGAGAGAACCTCTTTTACAATGACTCGAAGTAGCCAATCTTTAAGTCCCTGGTCCCAGGTCCCATTAGTCCCAAAATTCGATCGCTTGGGACTTTGGACATGGGACTTGAGACTAACGTCTTAGTCCTAGTTTCTTGATGATCTCGTGATATTCGTTGATATCCGTTCTCCGGAGATAATCAAGCAGCTTACGACGGCGTGAGACCATTATGAGAAGTCCCCTTCGCGAGTTGTTGTCCTTCTTATGGATCTTGAAGTGAGCGGTCAATTCGTTTATCCGCTGCGTCAAAAGTGCAACTTGCACTTGTGAGGATCCGGTATCCGATGTGTGGGTCTTGTAATCACCCACGATCTGTTCTTTCAATTCTTTAACTGTTGCCATGTATATATCGACTCTAAATGGTCTCTCCTAGCTCGCAGTAACCTCGCTCGCTTTACAGCGGCGAAAACCGCGAAAAATGTAACTCCTTAATTAATAAAAATCAGGCTAAATTTTACAACATCAACCCTTAACGTACAAACACTTGCCTATAGCTGAAATTCCTCCATAAACTTCGTCGAGAAATTACCCTTTCGAAAGTTTTCATCCGCCATGATCTTCTTATGCAGAGGAATCGTCGTCTTTATGCCCTCAACGACCATCATGTCCAGTGCCCGCTCCATGCGGGCGATGGCCAGCTCGCGGGTGCGAGCGTGGACGATGAGCTTTGCGATCATCGAATCGTAATACGGCGGAACCGTGTAATCGGGATATGCGGCTGTGTCGACTCGAACACCGGGACCTCCCGGAATATTAAATGCAGTGATCTTGCCGGGACTCGGGACGAATGTGACGGGATCTTCGGCGTTGATACGACACTCGATCGAATGGCCGACGATCTGAACGTCGCTCTGCTGATATTGGAGATCTTCGCCCGAGGCGATACGTATCTGGTTTCGAACGATATCTGCGAGCGTGACCATCTCGGTGACCGGATGCTCGACCTGGATCCGGGTGTTCATCTCCATGAAGTAAAAGCTGCCGTCCTCGTCCAGAAGGAATTCAAACGTGCCTGCACTTCAGTAACCGATCTTTTTGCATGCATTGACCGCTACCGCACCCATCATCTCCCGTTGCGCGGGAGTTATAACCGGTGACGGAGCTTCCTCAAGCAGCTTCTGATGGCGGCGCTGGATCGAGCATTCTCGTTCGCCGAGATGGATGCAGTTGCCGTGCTCGTCTGCCAGCACCTGGATCTCAATATGCCTGGGTCTTTCGATGTACCGCTCGAGATAGACGGCCCCATTTTTGAACGCTGCGAGCGCTTCGGCCTGAGCCGTTTCGAGATTGGTTTCTAGCTCGGACTCGGATCGCACGATCCGCATTCCCCGGCCACCGCCGCCCGCAGAGGCTTTGATGATCACTGGAAATCCGATCTCGTGCGCGATCTTCTTTGCTTCGTCCGCCGATTCGATCGGCTCGGGGCTGCCGGGCAAGATCGGCACGCCGGCGGCCTGCATGGTCCGTCTGGCCTCGACCTTGTCACCCATCATGGCGATAACGTCGGCACGCGGGCCTATGAATTTTATGTTGCAGTCTTCGCAGATCTTCGCGAATGTGGCGGATTCAGCGAGAAAACCGTAACCCGGGTGGATCGCGTCGACGTTCGTGACCTCGGCCGCACTAATTATCGATGGAATGTTCAGGTAGCTTTGAGCCGAAGGTGGCGGTCCGATACAGATCGCCTCATCGGCAAAGCGTACGTGCAGAGCCTCGCGGTCCGCCTCGGAATGCACGGCGACGGTCTTGATCCCCATCTCCTTGCACGTCCAGATGATTCGACAGGCGATCTCGCCGCGGTTGGCGATCAGGATCTTCTTGATCTCACGATTCTGCATTAAAATCTAAACCGCCGAGCCGGAGAGTCGCAGAGGATTCAAGTCAGTCGAAAAAGATGATGACCTGAAACTGTAAACACGTCTTACTCTGCGTCTCCGCGTCTCGGCGGTAATATCACTTTCGAATCCCGAACAATGGCTGGCCGTACTCGACCGGCTGACCGTTCTCGACGTAGACCTTTACAACCTCGCCTGATGTTTCCGCCTGGATCTCGTTCATCAGCTTCATTGCTTCGACGATACAGACCACAGTTTCAGGGGATACCTGACTTCCCTCTTTTACGTAGGCGTCCTTGTCAGGACCGGCCGACCGGTAAAATGTACCAACGATCGGGGAAGTGATCTTGAAAAGACCCTCGTCGTCGGAAGGGGCGGCAGGAGCTTTATCAGCTTCGGGTGTGGATGCGACATTCGCAGACGCGACCGTGGTCTGGACCGGAGCGGGCGCCGGTGCCGATGTCATCCTGCTCAAGCGAACACGAATATTCTCGTTTTCAAACTCGAAGTCGGTCAAAGAGTGTTCGTTGAATAGTTCAGCGAGCTCGCGGATCTCTTCCATATTGAGCGAAGGATCCGAAGTCATGTCCTTCCTCGATCCTCGCTTATTCTTCGACCCGGATTTTTCCGATTCTTTAGCCTGCGCAGAAGCCGTAATTTCACTCATCGTGCCCTTACTCCTTCGGTTTAGCCTTTGGCTGCCATCTCACGCGGATTGTCGACCAGTTCGATGACCGCCATTTCGGCGTTATCGCCGGAGCGATGACCAAGCTTTATGATCCGGGTGTAACCGCCATTTCGATCTTTGTAACGTGCACCCAGCTCATCAAAAAGGCGCTGCACCGCAGCTACGCCGGCTGTGCGTTCGATCGCATCCTTCGGCTCGCCCTTCTTTCCGCGAAACCGGCTCGACGCGATCTTAAACGTGCTATTACCCGCGTGAAAATATCTGGCGGCCTGGCGGCGGAGATGAACTACGTCTGCTTTCGTATCGTCACCGCTTAACACCTCCGCCTTGCGGGCGAGCGTGATGGCCTTTTCGACAAACGGGCGGAGCTCCTTTGCCTTCGCGACCGTCGTCACGATGTGTTCCTTCTCCGCATTGATGAGCGAGGTCGCGAGATTCCTGAGCATCGACATGCGATGCTCCGTCGTTCTTCCCAATTTACGATGTGCCTTTAAATGTCTCATAAAAGTAAAGGAGAAAGGTGAAGGGATAAAGGATAAAGTCGATCGGATTACCGATTTCGCCTTTCGCCTTTACCCTTTATCCTTTTAATCCAGATCTCTTCCGCCCGACCCCGGGATCGGATTGCCTTGCTCGTCAAAATCCATTCCGAAGTCGAGTCCCATACCGTGGAGCAGATCCTTGATCTCGGTAAGCGACTTCTTTCCAAAATTCTTTGTACCGAGCATGTCCTTCTCGCTCCGCTTGATCAAATCGCGGATCGATCGGATGTCAGCATTCTTAAGACAGTTGTACGAACGAACCGAAAGCTCGAGCTCGTCAACCGGCTTGTCGAGTAGATCGTTCCGCATAAGAGGCGGACGAGCGATGTCCTCGTACTTGTACTCTTCTTCTTCCTCTTCGAAGTTGATGAAGATCGACATGTGATCCTTCACCAATTTCGCAGCGAGCCCGATCGAATCTTCCGGCTTTACCGATCCGTCGGTCCAAACCTCGATTGTCAACTTGTCAAATTCGGTGTTCGAACCCTGCCGGGTTTTATCGACGTTGTAATTTACCTTCCTGATCGGAGTGTGAACCGAGTCCACCGGAATATAACCGACCGAGAGATCTTCGTCGTTATTAAATTCAGCAGAGACGTAACCTCGCCCACGCTTGAGTCGCATCTCGACATTGAGGGAGCCGTTACCGCTGATGGTTGCGATGTGCAGGTTCTTGTCCAGCACCTCGACATCGGCGTCGCCCTGAATGTCTGCACTCGTCACTTCGCCTGCACCTTTTTTGCTGATCGTCAGCGTTTTCGAGCCGCCGGCATGAAGTAAGAACGGAACCTGTTTGAGGTTGAGGATCACGTCGGTGGCGTCCTCAACGACGCCCTTGATTGATGAAAATTCGTGCTCGACGCCTTCGATCTTGACCGCAGTCACCGCGGCACCTTCGATCGACGAGAGTAGAGCGCGTCGGATCGAATTACCGATAGTGGTACCGAAACCTCTCTCGAACGGCTGAGCATAAAATTTGCCATAGCGTTCAGTGAGCGTCTCGG
>JBKJOR010000154.1:0-4867 GCA_046595575.1 Pyrinomonadaceae bacterium
CCTATCGCCGTAATTGAAACTGACTGACATGAGCTGGCAAAACAACATCCTCACAACCGACACACAGATCACCGAGCTCCTGCGCGAAACAAGACGTATTGCTGTGCTCGGTATCAAACCCGAATCGCATTCGTCGCAGCCGGCTTTCTACGTATCGAAGTATATGCAGAACGCCGGATTCGAGATCGTGCCGGTCCCGGTCTATTACCCCGATGTCACTGAAATTCTCGGTGAAAAAGTTTATCGAGACCTTCGCGATGTTCCCGGGGATATCGACATGGTGAATGTCTTTCGCCGCGAAGCCGATATACCAAAACACGTCGACGAGATAATCGCAGCGGGACCGAAGTCAGTTTGGATTCAGTTAGGAATAAGAAACGACGATGCGGCCGAAGCCTTTGCGAAAGCGGGGATCAAGGTGGTGCAGAATCTCTGCTTGATGGTTGAGCATCGAACGCTCGCCTAACAGGCCGAAACCCGACCTGTAGGGAGGGTGTTCTTGATTCCGCATTCCGCACTCCGCATTCGATGACACCCTTCCTACCGGTTGGGTTTCTGCCTTTTGCCGCTGGACAGGGCGGTCACCTCTTCCGGGGTTAGTTTCCTGTGGCGTCCTACCGGGAGACCTGCATCGGTAACGCTTCCGATCGCGACGCGTTTCAGTTTCACGACCGAATGCCCGACGGCGTCGAACATTTTTCTGATCTGCTGATTGTGTCCTTCGTAGAGAGTCACTTCGTACCAACCATTTTTGTCCGTCGGATTCAACGCCTTGATATCCGCAGGTGCTGTTTTGAACCCATCTTCGAGCCGCAGTCCGCGTCGGAGCTTTCTTATCGCCACTTCGGTCGGGATTCCTTTGGTTTTTACCTGATAAATTTTTGGGATCGTTTTCGACGTCGCGACGACGTTAGTGAAGTCGCCATCGTTCGTCAGTATGATCAACCCCTCGGTATTGAAGTCGAGACGCCCGACCGGGTGCAGCTTTCCAAATCCTTTGACGAGATCGGTAACGAGTGGCCGTCGCTCCGGATCCGAGGCGCTTGAGAGGTAGCCCTTCGGTTTGTTTAGGAGGACATGTGCCTCCTCTCTCTTCTGCAGCTTCGTATTGATAAGGCGGCCGTGAACCTTTATATGGTCTTTTTCCGGATCGGCTTTGGTGCCAAGCTCGGTTACGATCTTTCCATTGACCGTCACCTCGCCGGACACAATTAGTTCCTCCGACGCACGACGCGACGCGATACCCGCTTGAGCGATCAGTTTTTGTAATCTTTCTTGCACCGAAGAATCTTAACGCAGAGATTAGAGAGTAAAAAAGCGTTTGCCCGCGAATTACGCGAAAAGACGCTAAAGGAGAATTCTTTTTCGCGTACTTTCGCGTATTTCGCGGGCAAAATCCTACACGCGCTCTTCGCGTGGAAATCACCCAGCGAGGTCTTCGAAGTCTTCGATCGAAGGCAGCTCCGTCAGATCCTTCAATCCGAACTGGATCAAAAATTCCTTCGACGTACCGTACTGCATCGGCCGGCCGACAGTTTCCTTGTGCCCTTTTGTCACGATCAATCGCTTTTCGAGCAGCGTCTTGATCGCTGATGCGGACTGAACGCCGCGGATCTCAAGGATCTCGGGAACCGTGACCGGCTGTTTATATGCAATGACCGCGAGTGTCTCGAGAGACGGGAGCGAAAGTTTGGCCGATGGACGAGTCTTCAGGAACTTTCGGACATCCTCGTGCAGCTCGGTCCGCGTAGCGATTTGCCAGCCTCCCGCGATCTCGCGGATCTGCAGCCCGCTCTCGCGTCCATCGTATTCTTTCTGGAGCTCTTGCACCGCAGCCTCGATCGTATCGCGTTCTTCGCCCAGAACCTCCGCCAGCAGCTTTGCGGTTATCGGCTCATCCGCGACAAAGATCAGAGCCTCGACTACAGCCACAAGCTCGCTCGTGCTGCGTGCTAATCTTTCCTCAATTTCCGGTTCCATTTGTGACCGCCTTCAAAATAATCTCGCCGAATGTTTTCTTCTGCGTCAGCTTCACGCTCTCGGTACGCACGATCTCCAGCACCGCGATAAATGCAGTGACAAGCTCGCGCCTCGATTGCATCTCTTCGAAAAATGAAAGGACATTCAGCTCCGTCTCTTCAAATATCCGCCGTCTCAAATTCTTGATCATGTCCGAGAGTGATATTTCCTCCCGGGCGATCTCCATCTTGACCTCGTCGCGGTGACGAGCAAGTATCTTTTGAAAGACCGTAATGATATCGAATACGGACGCGTTTATTTCTGCGTTAGCATCATCAGACTCGATCTTTCCGCGTTGAAATACCGCCTGCTCAACGGTTGTCCGCTCGTACAACATCTGCGACGCAGCCTTGTACGTTTCGTACTCGAGCAACCGGTCGACCAGCTCTTTCCGCGGATCTTCGAACTCTTCCTCTTCCGTCACGGCAGGATCCCGCGGCAGCAGCATCCTCGACTTGATCTCGATCAGCGTCGCGGCCATGACTAGAAAGTCCGCGGCGACGGCGATATCCAGGCTCTTCATCAACCGGATGTACTTGACGTATTCATCGGTGATCTTGGCGATCGGAATATCGAAAATGTTCGCCTGCTCCTGCCGAATAAGAAACAGCAGCAGATCTAACGGCCCGGCGAATTCACCAAGCGTGATCTCAAGCGCGTCACGGGAATCGGTGCGGATCCCGGCCGTCTCTTTGTTGAAATCGAACGTGTATTGTTCTGGTTCTTCCTGCTCCATCGACGTCTGATTCATTATACGTACTTTTTAGAATCCGACGGAGCTTCCCTAACTTTTCCGCTTTGCGAACTTGGCGAGCTTTGCGTGAGAGAATCTGAATTTCACGCAAAGCTCGCCAAGTTCGCAAAGGAAAGCTATCCCTCGTTCGGCGATGAAGGACTAAAGTTCGTCTTCTTTGATAGCGTAGGCTTCCAGCTCCGCGAGAGACACTATCTCAAGTACCGAGTCGTGGGTCGATTCGAGAACGACCTTTGGAGCCATCCCGGCGGCGAGGGCTTGTTTCCATCTGACGGCGACAAGGCACCAACGGTCGCCCTCGACCAGTCCAGGAAAAGAGTACTGCGGCATCGGCGTGGAGAGATCGTTACCGGCAGATTTCGAATACGCCAGAAACTCGTCCGTCGCCTCGATGCACACGGTATGACGTCCCGTGTCGTCCGGTCCGGTACGGCAATAACCGTCGCGGTAAAATCCGGTCATCGGGTCCGTGCAGCAAACTTTTAGTTCGCCGCCGAGGACGTTCTTTGGTTTCGGGTAGTGTCCGTTTCCGTTTGTGGTGCTCATGAGTCTTTTCGCCCTTATTTCAGTGTGTTTTCGTATGGGTTCGTGGTTTCAGTCTGTCATAGTCCAGGAACTGGAACCACGAAAACACACCAATTGACATGGAACTAATGCTACCTCATCCAACTATCTCTAGCGCTTTTTCGGCCGGGCGTGCAACGATCGCCCGATCTCCAACTTCTACTATAGGTCGCTGAAGTAACGCCGGATATTGGACGATATGCTTGATTATATCTCCAGGCGGCGTTGCGGTGGTCAGCCCGAGTTCCTTCGCCTTAGCATCACCGTTCCGAAGAACCTCGAAAGGTGACAACCCCAGTTTCAATATCAACTCTCTCAGAGACTTCTCGGTGAACGGTTCGTTAAAGTAATTTATTCTTTCTGCGTCGATGCCGTTTTCACGAAACAGCGTAGCCAGATTTCGGCACGTCGTTCAGGTAGGCTTTTCGTAAACGGTGACTTTGTTTTTTGTCATTTTCTAAGCCAGCGCCATTTCGGGTGTGTCGACCGTGACATGGGCGAGAATATCGTCGCTGGAAATTTCGTCAGTGTTTTGAACGTAGAAGTTTAGAGTCTGCGGAACGGGCATCGGCTCTCCATGTTCCGCCATTCCTTCCAGATGGAAGTCGACGGCCGAGCGCACGTTCGCAAGCGTCTCCTCGACTGATTTTCCGGTCGCGGCGCACCCGGGAAGATCAGGAGAGTATGCGGAATAGTTAGTCTCGCCTGTCTCGATCACGACCAGAAATTTCGATTGCATCCACGTTACCTCGCTTGATTATCTTAAACCGGCCTGCCGCAAAATGCTAAGAAGTGTCTTCGGATGAACTTCGTCTATTGCGTGACCCGCATCGTCACGGTTCCCGCGCGTCGTTGGATGCCGGAACCGCCTGTGACCCCCGCGGACGCGCTCGAGCAGCCAGCCATTTTGTTCGATGATCTTGAGAACATTTCTAACCTTCATGTGGGAGAATTGTCGATGCCGGTCGGGTCTGCGCAGCTACACGCAAGCCGGACAATTATCGGATTTTTCTACGAGCCCACCGAGACGAAATCCCCGGCGTGTGTTTCCGCGAGGTTCTGCGATTCTTCGTATGTGAATACGCGCGATTTTGTGACGAACCTCAGCCCGAGCGGAATCTCGAGCGAGAAGCTCGCACCGCGTCCCTCGGTGACGTCGATCGTTAGTTCGGTATGCTGCCAGAACTCGAACTGGTCCTTCGCCATGAAAAAATCGCAGCCTGCAACCTCGCCAAGCCAGACGTCCGACGAGCCGACAATAAACTCACCTTTCGGATAACACATCGGAGAAGATCCATCGCAGCACCCGCCGGATTGATGGAACATCAGCTCGCCGTTTTTCTCGCGGAGTTGTTCGATTACCGCGGTGGCTTCGGGGGTGATTTTTACTCTTTCAACAGGCATCATAAAATACTATTTACCGCTCCTAACCCTTCCACGCGGAAATCATCAGCAATTACAAAGTTCTTGCTCATAAGCAATAGCTTCGGATGACCGATTGAACAGTGGCCCTCGTGCAGAATGAGCTTT
>JBKJOR010000262.1:0-8509 GCA_046595575.1 Pyrinomonadaceae bacterium
AACATCAAAGACCTCCTGTGGTCCAAGACCTTCCATAAAGCTGCGGGTATTCTCATCGAATTTCGGATCGGCGCTCTCGATAAGAAGAAAGAACTTTTCACGGGTCGCAAGAGAAAAACGCGGCACATTGAACACAGGGTGATACGGTCGCGGCAAGCCGTTAAGAAACAGCATTCCGAAAACAGCCGTAAAGCCAGCCATTAGAATAGTCAGCTCATACGAAGCGGGAACAAAGGAAGGAAAACTCAGGTACGGACGTCCGCCGATGTTCAACGGGTAATCAAGGTAGTGAACGAAAACCTGCAGGCCCACGCCCAGCAGCAGTCCGGTAACACCGCCGAAAAACACCAGAACCGGTAGAATACTCCGCTTGATCCCGAGTGCCTCGTCGATCTCGTGCATCGGAAAAGGCGAGAAAGCGTCGGTCTTCGTGAAACCCGCTTCGCGGACAGCATTCGCCGCATCGACGACCTGCGTCGGCGTGTCGAATTCAGCCAGTAATCCGTAGAGATTCTTTTCCATAACCGTTTCTAGGAATTAGCAATTAGCAATTAGCAGCAGCCTCGTCCCCGTCACTTGTCACTTGTCACTAATAACTACTTGTTGGGCGGATCCGTCCGCTCCCATGTGTATTCCACTTCCAAAACACTCTCGTCAAAATCCTGCTGACGACCGTGGACATGCGCGTCGGGCAAGAGCGTGCGGACCTCGAAGATCGATATGATCGGCAGAAATCGGACGAACAGGTAGATCAGCGTAAAGAAGAAACCGATCGTTCCGATAAACATCGACCAATCGATGACCGTCGGGCTGTACATCGCCCACGACGACGGCAAGAAGTCGCGGTTCAAGCTGGTGACGATGATCACGAACCGCTCGAGCCACATTCCGATCGATACGACGATCGAGATCATGAACAGCCAGAACGGGCTCTCGCGAAATCGCTTGAACCAAAGCAATTGGATCGACAGGCCGTTACAGATTATAAGCAGCCAATATGACCACCAATACGGCCCTTCCCAAATTCGGTTCTTGACCATGAACACTTCGTATTGCGACGCGCTATACCAACCGAAGAAAGCCTCCATCGCGTAGCCGTAGACCACGATCAAACCGGTAGCAAGCATCACCTTGCCCATATAGATCAAGTGGGTATCGGTGATGAAATCCTTCATGTTGTACCAGACGCGCAGCGGGATACAGAGGATCAGCACCATCGCGAATCCGGCGAAGATCGCACCGGCGACAAAGTAAGGCGGAAAGATCGTCGCATGCCAACCTGGAACCTGCGACACCGAGAAGTCGAAGGACACGATCGAGTGAACTGAAAGCACGAGCGGCGTCGAAATTCCAGCCAGCAGCAGATACGCGATCTCATAGCGATGCCAGTGCCGCGCGGATCCGCGCCATCCCCATGAAAGTAGGCCGTAAGCCAATTTGAAATACTTATTTTTCGCTCGGTCGCGAAGCGTCGCGAGATCGGGGATCAGGCCGACATACCAGAACAGAAGCGAGATCGTCGCGTAAGTAGAAACTGCAAACACGTCCCAGATCAGCGGCGAGCGAAATTGCGGCCAGATGCCCATCGTGTTCGGATACGGGAACAGCCAATAAGCGGCAAGCCATGGACGTCCTGTGTGTAGCAGCGGGAACATGGCGGCGCACGCCACGGCGAAAAGCGTCATCGCTTCGGCGAACCGGTTGATCGAGGTCCGCCATTTTTGGTTCATCAACAGCAGGATCGCTGATATCAGCGTTCCCGCGTGACCAATTCCGATCCACCAAACAAAGTTAATAATGTCGAATGCCCAACCGACCGGCTGGTTATTTCCCCAGACACCGATACCGCGGGCGAGAAGCGTGACGACCGCGAATAAAAGAAGCTGCGCCACCATGAACGCGATGCCGAAGCCGATAAACCAATGAAACGGCGTCTTCTTTTTCAGCGTTACGTCGCCGATCTTGTCGGACACCGAGCCGAACGTATGGTCGCCCTCGACCATCGGCGGACGAAGTCTCTGCTGGATTTCTTTTAGATTTTTCGCGTCCTGCATAATCTCGCTAACGTAAAACCGTTCGTCCGTTCAACTGCATCCGATCGGTCTTAGTGCCCGCCCTCGGTCGCTGCCGGTGCTGAGGAATTCGCCGGTTGAGAATGTACTTTTGGTGGCGTCGGTTTGTAATCAGGCATCTCCGGATTTTGGTTCTTGACCTCTGCCAGGTACGACGTCCGCGGTTGCGTGTTTAGCTCGTTCAGTAATTTATAGTCTCGCGGATTTTGCTTGATCTGTGAGACCTGGCTCTGTTTATCGTTTATATCGCCGAATACTATCGCGTCGGTCGGACACGCCGCCTGACAGGCGGTTATCACCTCGCCGTCTGCGATCGGACGGTCGCCCTTTTGAGCTTCAATTCGTGCGGCTGCAATTCGCTGCGTGCAATATGTGCACTTCTCCATGACACCGCGGCTCCGAATGGTCACTTCCGGATTCCGCATCAACTTGTACTGCGGGGTATCCCAATCCTGGTAGAGGAGGAAGTTGAACCGGCGGACCTTGTACGGACAGTTGTTCGAGCAGTACCGAGTCCCGACGCAGCGGTTGTAAACCATGTCGTTCAGACCCTCGGCGTTGTGAACTGTCGCAGTAACGGGGCAAACAACTTCGCACGGCGCCTGCTCGCATTGCTGACACAGGAGCGGTTGGAAGTGTGCTCCCGGCTGACTCATGTCGTCACCAGTGAAATACGTGTCGATGCGCAACCAATGCATCTCGCGGCTACGCTCGACCTGTTCCTTTCCGACAACCGGAATGTTGTTCTCGGACTGGCACGCCAGGACGCATGCATTACAGCCGACACAGGAATTGAGGTCGATCGACATTCCCCACTTGTTGTGTTTCTCGTAGGTCTTCTGATACTCGTCGGCCGCCGACTTGTACATCGAATCGTTGTAGAAATCTTTGTTGAGCGGATTGTGCTTCGCACTCTCGACCTCAGCTTCGAAATTATTCGCGTCCCAGACACGAAGAATCTCGCGGCCCTCCATGTTGAAGTGGATCTGCGTCGAAGCGATCGTCGTTTGCTCCCCGTCTCCGGCAATGCTGCCGGTACCAAAGTTCATCGCGTCGGACCGCATGACGTCAAAGGCACTATAACCAAGGCCGGTCCCGACGCGGCCCGCACGCGTTCGTCCGTAGCCCATATAGATCGTGACAACATCGTCGGGCTGGCCGGGGGCGATCCAAACCGGAACCTTTTTCGAGATCGTGCCGCCCTGGTAGTTGAGCGTGACGAGATCGGAATACATGTTTGACCCCTTCGACGCGATAAAGCTCATGGGCCGCTCACCGCCTGATCGCTCGCGCTCGTCGTTGCCGCGATTCAGCTCGAGCCGGGCCGCTGTGTTGGGGCTCACCAGTGCGACATTCTCCCACGTAATCTTCGTCAGTGGATTTGGCAGCTCCTGAAGCCATCCATTATTCGTGAATCGACCGTCGTAAACGCACGGGTCCGGCAATATCGAAATCTCGAGCTGTCCGGAACTCGGAGCTTGTGCGGCCTGTTGACCGAGATAACCGTTGCTCGCCGTCACGCTTTTCGGTGCAGCGGCCGTGTTCGGAATGACCCCGTCGTGTACGATCTTGCGCCAATTGTCATCAAACGACCGCGCAGTTCCAGCTGCGGCTCCGGTTCGCGTCGTTGTTGCCGGAGCGGCATTCGTTTGCGAGCCGGTCGGACGATTCGAGTTAGACTCAGCCGGCGTCCCGCTTGTCACATTCGTCGAACTAGTTGTATTCCCAGCCGGCGTATTCGCCGTCGCAGAATTTGTCGCACTCGCTGAAATGGCCGCGGCTGCAGGGGCCGAAATGTTTTGCGTCTGCCAAAAGGCACGAACGATATCGTAATCTTTCTGATCGAAGTTCTCACGGAAGAATAGCTGGACTACTTCGTGTGCGTTGTGACTGTCGTACAGCGGCTGGATGAGCGGCTGGGTTATGGAGGCGGTCCCGTCGTACGCACGCGTGTCGCTCCACGACTCGAGGAAATGTTTCTCGGGAACATGCCAGTGACAGAGCTCGGCAGTTTCATCAAAATATGGGCCGACGTGGATCCGGAGAGGAATTTTATCAACCCCTTCTTCAGTCATCACTCGTCCCTTAGAGAGCTTCAAATCCGCCGGCGTGTTGTAGACCGGGTTACCGCCCAAGATGACAAGCATTTTTACTCGACCTGCGTCGATGTCTGCGATCAACTCGCGAAGCTGTTCGATCTGCGTTTTCTCGGACGGCGTATACGGATCTGCATAGACGACCGTTTGCCCCACGTTGCCGAGGGCGGCGTTCATCGAATGTGCCAAAGCATGGACGATCGGTGGTTGATTGTCTCCCGGAACGACAATGGATGTTCCGCGATGGGCCTGCAGATCCTTCACCATTGCCGCGATCCACTGTGCGTTTCCGGTGTACGTCGAGCTTGAGCCTGCAACACCGAGTGCCGTCGCGATGGCTTTTGCGATCTCCGGCATCTGACTCGGCTTGATGGCGAGGCGATGGTCCGCCTTTGCTCCGGTCAGAGTCATCGTGGTCTCGATCGCATAAAGCCGATTGATCTCTCTATTTTCGCCGCGAAGATTCTTCTTCTTCGAGTAATCCTTCTTATAACGAACGTTGAAGTCGGAGAAGATATCCTTGTCGAGCGTAAGTATCCGGTCAGCGAGATCGTATTTGTAGATCGTCTGAACCGGTGACCCGAATGCGAGACGAGCTCCGGCGATCGCGTTATCGTTATTTACCGGCTCGTATTGATACCAGCGAGCATTCGGCATTTCCGAAGCGATCTGACGAAACTGGGCCTGAAGCGTCGGCGAGGTGACGGTCTGGGACAAAAATCTGACGCCCGCACCGCCATCCACGCGGTTTTCTTCAACCGCCGACCGCACGCTTGTCATGAAGTTCTGCCAGGTCTTCGGCGTGCCCCTGTACTGAACTTCCTGCGAACGGTCCGGGTCGTACATCTCGAGAAGCGAAGCCTGAGCGAACGAGTCTGTCGCCCCAAGGCTTCCCGGGTGTTCCGGATTTCCCTCTAGCTTTACCGGTCGGCCATCAAACGATTTCGCAAGCAATCCGGTCGCAACGCCACCTAGCGACATCGCGGTCGCATAGAACATCGGCTTCCCGGGCAGCAGATCCTCTTCGGGACGAACGTAAGGGACGATCTTTTCGGGCGGCTGGATCACGCACCCCGAAAGTCCGGCCAGAGCGAGCGTTCCACCCATCAGTTTCACAAAGGTGCGGCGGCTGACGGCATCGTCCCAGTTTTCGGATTGAAGCGGGTACTCCCGCTTTACGAACTCCTCGAATTCCGGGGCGTCGACAAATTCATCGACGCTGCGCCAATAGTCCTTTCCACCCTGGGACAAGATTTTGTCCCTCATCAATGCAAAGTTATGTTTACTGTCCTGGCTTGGCATTCTTGTTCCTTAAGCTTTTCGCCACCGAGTACACCGAGGTCGAGTCAATCATGTTCTTTCTATGCAACCAACAATCTCATTAACCCTGTGAGCTCTGTGGCCGGCTCCCATACATTACCTATGACAAGTCGAGCAGCTTGTCATCATCTCTTTAGCGCGAATCTTATATTTAGTCTTCAGATCGATCCGCTCTTCGACCGTCAGGTCACCGTCCTGCCACTGCATGTTATAGATCTCGGCTTTCGGCCGAATAAACTTCTCAGGCTCGCGGTGACAAGCTAGACACCACTCCATTTGGAGCGTATTTTCCTGGTAGACGGCCGGCATTTTGTCGATCTGTCCGTGACACGTCGAACACCCGACGCCTTTAGCCACATGAATGCTGTGATTGAAATATGCAAACTCCGGAAGGTCGTGGACACGCTCCCACTCGATCGGCGTGTTGTCGCGGTAGCTCGCTCGCACCGGTTCGAGATAAGGGCTGTCGGCCCAGATCTGACTGTGACAGTTCATGCAAGTCTGCGTTGAGGGCATTCCGGCAGAAGCAGTTGTCTCGACGGTCGAATGGCAATAACGACAATCGATACCGTCGTCACCTACATGGTGCTTGTGACTGAACTGCACAGGCTGTTGCTTTTCGAGATACCGACCGGTCAGGTACGACGAGCGGGCGACTTGCGTATAAACATAAAACGCCGTTCCCGCAAGAACGACGCCGAGGATCATGCTTATCCGAGCGATGTTGTTTGCACTCTTATGAAAAAATTGCGCCATTATCAAGTCTCTCGCACTCGTAGGTCCGAATGGTTAAACCTCAGCCGCTTCCTGGCGTAGAGGTGCCGGGACGGTATTCGCGAAACACAGGTTATGATTGAGAAAGCTTCCGTAAAACTGTTTACGATTCTACTAAATCTAGTAAATTCCGCAAATACCTTACCTAGAAAATAGTTTTCCGCGCTTGAGTTAGCAACGAGCGGTGAGATTAGCGTGTCTCATTAATGAGATTATGAAAATTGCGACGGGCAAAACCTTTCTTCGTTCAGACCTCGTTCGCGATCAGAGCTGCTCCGACGGCGGCGGCGTTTTCGCCCAACTCGCCGGCAGCGATCTCAGCATTCTCGAACGAAGGGCCGAACGAAAGTTCTCGTGCCCTTCTAATAACTGCGTCGAGAACAAGATGACCGGCATGCATGATCTCGCCGCCGATAACAACCTTTTCGATATTGAGCAAATTGATGACGGTCGCGATCGCCGTACCTACGTAGCTCCCGGTTCGCTCAAGCATCAGGCTCGCGAAATCGTCTCCGTTCTCGGCCGCCTCGACGATCTTATGAATCGAGATCTGCTCTTCTTCGAGCTTGTTTAGCGACGAGGTGCTATCGCGATTGAACCTGGTCCGCGTGCGGCGGACGATGTTCGCTGCCGACGCGACATCTTCGAGGCGCATCCCATCGGAGTTGACGGCGACGTACCCGAATTCGCCGGCGAATCCCGAAACGCCCCGCCATATCTTATTGTCCAGAATCAGTGCACCGCCGACCCCGACACCCAGCGTCGCGTAAAACAGGTTCGAGCTTCCCCGCCCCGCTCCCAGCTTAAACTCACCGTACGCAGCCGCGTTAGCGTCGTTCTCAACGATGACCTTTATCCCGGTAGATCTTTCGATCTCGCCGCCCAGATCGACGACGGAATGTTCTGGAATATGAGCAGAATAAGCGACGCGGCCTGATTCCGTTCTGATGAGTCCGGGAACGGCAATGCCGACACGGTCGAACGGGCCGAACTTTTCCTTCAAGCTGGAAATAAACGTCTGAATCTGCGGCAGGGTACCTTCAGACGACTGGAATCCCGCGCTCGCCGTCGAAGCAATTTTCCCATCGCCCTCAAGAAAAACCGCTCTAAAAGAAGATACCGATGCCTCGATCCCGACGAGCTTCGCTGCCGGATCCATTGATTCGCTCATATGCCCTCGAAAAACTAGAGCGATTTTAGTCAGTGTCCGATAGGGTGTCAATCGGTTCGTTAATCGTTAATAGTTAATCGTTAATCGTGGATCGTTGTTCTCTCGTGGCTTCGCTTAGCTAACAACCATGCCTAGTAGTCAAATGGACGCAGAGCGACGATTGACGATTAACGATCCACGATTAACGATCCACGATCAACAAACTATGATTTGTTTGACTCGCGAAGCCTCGAAAGTTACTCTTTTTGAGAGCCTGATAAAGCACTGTCCCCGCGGATCTTTATGGATCATCTGTCTCAGATCATCGAGCAATACGGAATATACGCGGTCTTCGCACTCTGCACAGTTGAGGGCGATATCACGCTGCTTATCTCCGGCACGATGGCGCACGGTGGATTCTTCGGGCCTTACAGCTTTTTGAAAGTGATCGTTTTCGGCACGCTCGGAGCTCTGACGGGCGACTGTATCGCCTACGGCATCGGCCGGCTCGCACACCAGAATGCAAAAGACTATCGCTTTTACGAAATAGCGCAGCCGCGGATCGAAAAGCTGATCGATAAGTTCGGCGGGTTTGCGATCGTTATATCAAAATACATCTACGGCATCAGGGCAGCGATGTGCGTTTTCTACGGTATTGGGAAAATGCCATTTCTGAGATTTCTTCTCCTCGATGCGATCAGCTGCTTTACATGGGTTCTTCTTCTCTCGGGTGCCGGTTACTTTTTTAGCGGTGCGATCACCTCGATCATCGGCGACTTTCGCCAGATCGGCGTCGCATTATTCTTCATAGTCCTCACCGGAATAATCGTGTTCTACGTACTGGAACGCTTTTGGCTCTCAGAAAAGGTCGAGGAAGCGAATCCGGCAACTATTCATCGGATTGAGGAAAGACTACACGCCGTCGAAGAAGTCGCGACCGAGAAACTTCACGATCTTGGCGAACGCCTGCACCTGACGCGCGAACCCAATCGCGACGACAAAGACACCAAGGCGAAAGCGAAGAAGGCCGCGAGAGCGGCGAAGAAATGACACCCCGTGGAGGGTTCGTTATTACCGTTTCGCCAGTTTAGACTTTC
>JBKJOR010000339.1:0-11951 GCA_046595575.1 Pyrinomonadaceae bacterium
GTGGAGCCTGCTTTTCAGCGGTTCCGGTCTTACCGCCGGTCCGTATCCCTGTACCCGCTAGCTTGGCCGAAATTACAACTCCTGTTCCGCCAGGTTCCTCTGTCACGGTCGACATAATCGTTCGGATCTGCGCGGCTTGCTGCGGTGAGAGCACTTGGGCGAACATCTGCGGCGGCTGGTCTAGCTCGATCCGCGGCTTCATCAATTTCCCTTCGATGTTCGCCGGAACCGCGGCGATCATCGCCATTTGAAGCGGTGTCATCTGTCCCGCGTAACCTTGTCCCATCCCTTGAATTCCAAGGTCGTAAAGTGAGATATCTTTACCCGTTACAATCGTTGACTGCTGCGGTGCAATTGCCCCGGCGATCGCGGGATTACTTGTGTTCAGAACGTTCGGGAAAAACTTTTGCATTAACGCTTCTTCCGGCGTATCGACCGCTCCGATCCCGAGTAACTGTGCCGTTTCGCGAAGTCGTTCGCGTCCCAGCGCGATCGCGAGTTGCGAAAAGTATTGGTTGCTCGACACCTGGTAAGCAAACTGGATGTTTTTTTCCTGACATCCACCATCACAGACGCCGCCAACGGAACCGTCCTCACCCAGCTTCTGCGTCGAATCCACGATCGGCCTTGAATTAGGCGTTGGTTTGAACCCGCCAGGATAACTTGGAAAGAGGAGATCCTGTTTGCCGGCACGGAACGCCGAGATCATTGTGAAGGTCTTGAAAGTGGACCCGGGAACGTAAAACTCTCGGGTCGCGCGATTGAGCAACGGTTTGTCGCGCTTATTACCCTCGAGCCTCAAGTAATCTTCGAGGTTTTGTGCCTCGGCGAGATTGAACGACGGGTTCGAATACATCGCGATGATGTCACCGGTCTGCGGATTCAGTACTACAATGGCCCCCCGTTTTCCTTCAAGCTGGGTAGCAAGATAGGCTTGTAGGTCGCGGTCAAGAGTAACTTTTACATCTTTCTGCTCGTCATCGGACCGCTTAATCCTCGTCAGAACCTCCCAGGCTTCGGGCGCCGTGTCAGCGACCCGTTTGTAGAGCGTACGCTCGAGCCCGGGCGTGCCACGCTCGGTCCCGAGCATGTGGGCCATTTCCTTTTCGAGTGCAAATCCTCGGACGATGTCTCCATCAGAGTTCAGTTTGTAATAAGCGAGTGCCGAGGCGAGCGTTCCGTTTCGATCGAGCATCCATCCGCGTAGATTCGCAGCAGTGGTCCGGCGGTTTCGCATGTCCTTGTACGCGAGAGCCTGAAACTGCTCGTTGGATTCATCTGCAACGTATGTCCAGTAAACCTGGAATGCAAAGACAGAAAATGCGAGCAACACAAAGGTGATCTGCCATACGCGGATGCTGCGATTTGCAATGGTCTGTGTTAGACGCTTCTTCACCTCGCGGGGCAGGTCGCGTTCATAATGGAACTTGGGGCGGCGGAAGTTATCGTAAAAGGTGAGGACGAGGAAACCGATCAGCACGCCGACACCGATAATGTAGACAATGCTCAACCCGGCCGGGGTTCTTTCGAGAACCTGGCCACCAAAGATAGCTTCGGGCCGGAACTTGTTCCAATCGATCTGTAAGAAGAAACTTGCAATTGTCATGCTGGTAATCTCATGCGATACCTGCCGAAGATATCATCAAGTTCCTTTCTCGGGTTCGCTGTCTCGTCGATCATCTGATACTACCGGCCGCAGCACCTCGGTCTTCTTCGCGAACTGAAATTCGCCGACGGTAAAGGCTTCGGTCGGAGAGTCTGGAGAAACTTCTACCTCGTCGTGCTTGTCGAGCTTAAAGCTCAACTCAATAGGAATCGCCCCAAACTTCAACTTGTCACCTGTGACTATCTCAATAGCCTTTCCATACGCGATACGCTCGTCATTAAGATAAGTTCCGTTGGTCGAGCCAGTGTCCGCCACGACGAGCCTAGCCTCCGAGTTGAGCAGCAGGGAAGCGTGCATTTTTGAAACGCTCGTGTGATCGATGGCGATATCGTTTTCTTTGGTTCGACCGACGGACAGACGCCTCCCCTCTTGAAGCTCGAAAACTTTCGCGACCGGTCCTCCACCCACAACATACTTTGCAGTCAACTTTCCCTCAGCCAGTTTGCGGACCGGATCGGGTATAAGATGCGCCACATTCATCGCCGGCACCGTAACATTCAGTTCGGCCTCGCCGTTCTCTTCGTCAAACTTGTCAAAGCTTACGAAAAGCTTTACGCCCTGTGTAAAGTAGTCGGGTTTGGCTTCCAGCTTGAGCGGAGCATATGTGTAATATCGTTTGTCGCTGATGTGGTCGACCGCAGCTGTCAGCAGCTCGTGCTCCAGCTTTCGTAAGCCTTCGTCGGAGTCTGTCGAGAATTTATCCCACTGCATCTTGAGCGTTATGTTATGAGGCGCAAATTTTTGCCCATCTTTGTCCACTTTTATCTCTGCATCAAGAAGCATTTTCATGCGTTCGATTAAGCCGCTTGTCGCGAGACTGCTCGAAGGGCGCCAGCCTCGTCCCGTCAATTTGTCGAACGTGTCTCCGATACGAGTCAAAGCGCCCTGAACCAGCCAGTCGGGTGTGATGCGTTTCTTTTGGTTTTGCGGCTTACCCGGCATGCGAGAACGACTTACGAATTGCTAACGAAATTTGTTGCCATTCTATAGGAAAGGATTCGTGATTTAAAGAAGGTTGCAGGGGCCGTTTCCGGCTTTCTTTCGAATACGCCGATGATATGGGAGTATCGTTAAAAGTAATGAAGAGTTTTGCGTTGATGTTCGCCCTGGTATTTCTCCTAACCTTGCTCGGCACGGCGACGCTGATTTTTATTACCGTGAAGTTTTACTGGGGTGATCGCGGAAAGCCGCCGCTTACGGGCGATGACCGGCGACGGCAACACCAGGAAGAACTGCGGCTCCGTGCCAAGCAGATGGGGTAGGCGAAAGAAAATCCAATTCGTAATCGCCGACCAGACTTCATGGATAACACGAAGGTACGCTGAACACCCGGTCACGGGAATCCAGCGGATCGAAATCTTCCGACTTTAAAAAGTTTATTATGTTTACGGATTAGACGGCTTCAGAGGGACTGTCGTCGGTATTCCAGGCGTCGAATTCCGAATTACGTGATCGAGTCTCAGCGTCGTCATTTTCGCGACGCTCGGCTATCCATCCTTGGATCGTGCTCTCCACCCCGCGTTCTTTTTTCCTGCTGGCTTTTTTTGCTTTTCCTGTGTCAGGAGGAGATTTCGTCCCGCCGTCTTTTCGTTTGATTACCTTTATCGATGGCTTCTTCATAAGAGTGATGAAGTACGTCGGACCGCACGAGAGGGAACGGCCCTTTTCGTTTTCGATCCGGCTTTTCCTTTATCGAGTTCGATCAGATCCCCAGGTTGACACTCGAGGGTACCGCACATTTTTTCCAACGTAGAGAAATTGATACCGAGAGCACGATCTTTTGTGAGTCGCCAAAGCGTCGTATAGCTGATACCAGTCGCTCTCGCTAGCCAATACAGTGATTGTCCGCGTTCGCGCAACAACTCGTCGATCCTGAACCTGATACTGTAATCCATATTTTTACTTCCCGCCGGCGTACTTTCAAAATCCTTCTGGCTTTCCTCCGTCGAGCAAAGGCCATTAAAGTATATTTCACATCCACTATATTGTGCATACGCAATATATTTCATGTTTGACATATAGTCAAATGTTCAATATCCTTGCGCCCATAGAGTTATAAGCTCGCTCTTCTCAGATTCCCCGGGAGTTCACCCGCCTTTTCTGACATCCACAAGCTTTGAATCGGAGAGATTAGATGAGCACACTGGTTATCAGCAAACGCCGCATCGATGGGGTGATGATTCTGGATTTGCAGGGCGGCATTCGTCTGGGAGCCGAGAACGCATACCTTCATAACGCCATTCGCAGTTTGGTGAATGCGGGCGAAAAAAAGGTGCTGCTAAACCTCGGCCATGTGACGAAAATAGATTCGAGTGGAATGGGTGAACTTATCGCAGCGTGGACGACAATCCAAACAAACGGCGGCGAGGTACGGCTCTTGAATCTTACGCAGAGTGTTGAGCAGCTGATGCTGCTTACAAAACTGCTGACCGTTTTCGATACCTACGAGAATGAGGCAGATGCACTAGCAAGCTTTAAGCCGAGGACTGCGAAGCCTCTCGATGGAGAGATCTGGAAGAACGCGGAGGTCAGTTTTAGCTGATCGCGAAGCCTCCGGTATGAACGCAACCGGCAAAGCCCAGCAGGCCGCGTTCTCTCCGAGCCGCATTAACCATCCTGACATCGACTGAAGCCTGTCGGCGCTGCCATTCTGTTTCCTAACCCGAACTTTCAACCTATAATGTCGTATTGAGGTAAAGGGCTCGATCTCGGGCGGACTCTCGATGCGCGAACTCTCTTTAAGTAATTGCAGGCTGGACAAAAGGTACGACGTGCAGCGCGAGTTAGGTCGCGGAAGCTACGCCGAGATCTTTATCGCTCACGACATAATGGCGTCGTCGAGCTCGCCTCACAAGTGTGTCGTCATCAAGGCGTTAAATGTTTTCCTGCAGGACGATCTTGACCCGGATCTCGAACGCACCTTGGTCGAGAACTTTCAGAACGAAGGTATTGCTCTGGACCGCGTCCGGCACCCGAACATCATCAGCCGCCTCGGACATGGAACCGCCCGAGATCTGGCTGGAACCGTCTTTCACTATCTTGTTCTTGAATATCTGGAGGGAGGCGACTTGCAGAAAGCCTCTCGCGTCGGAGGCTTTTCGTTCAAGCGGGCCTTCAAGTACATCGAGCAGGTATGTGCGGGGTTGCGACACGCGCATCGACACAATATCATCCACCGGGATATAAAGCCGCAGAACCTTTTACTGACAAAGGATCGTGAAACGGTAAAGATCGCTGACTTCGGTGTCGCACGAGTCAACGTTTCTGATTCCCCCATAACTCGTGTCGGCACGAACGTCTACGCTCCGCCCGAACACAGTCCTTTAAATTTCGACGAGAACGGTCAGATGACGGTTGCGGCCTTAACCCCTGCGGCCGATGTTTATTCGCTTGCGAAATCGGTCTATACCCTCGTCACGGGCGAGGCACCGCGTGCCTTCGCAAACCAGCAGATCACCGACCTTCCATTGACATGGCGCGATAAGGAATGGTCCGACAATCTCAAACGCGTTTTAGTAAAGGCTACCTCTCCGCACCCGGCAGACCGCCAGCAGACTGTCGATGAGTTCTGGACCGATCTGGAACCGGTCCGCCGGATCGCGTATGACCTCGAGACAGCGACAAGCGTCCGGCCAAAATTACATGTTACGCCGCAGGCTCATGTCTCCCGCGGTTATTCACCTCTCGCACCGCAGCGTCCGAGGTTTGATACTTCGCGTGAGCTGAAACTGAAGCATCCGTTCGTACCGCCGTCGACGGTTACTAATTCGATTCGCGGCGGCCGTGACCTCGCTGGCGAGATCAAGTATCCGGCGGAAATCCGTCGTCCGGCATTCTCTGCCAAAGACCAAGGGCCGCCGACGCAGCGTGTCGAGACTCACTGGCCCGAGCGCGGAAACGGTCCGACGGTCGCGCCGATCGTAGTTGAGGATCCCGAACCTGGATCGAAAAAAAGGCCTTTGACACGGCGTCTGGCTACCTTTGCCATTCTTTTGATAATATTTGCAGGCGGATTGTATGGAACGTCGACGTTCCTGCGCAGCAGGGGAATCATTCCGCAAATATCCAATCCGTTCACGGATAAGATGGGGCGTGCTAATACGGATATAAATCTACGGCCGGCTCCAAACGCGAACGACGATCCGATCGGACTGGTAACAAAGAATTCCCGCGTCCGTATTTTGAAGTCTCAGAACAACTGGTATCAAGTTGACGTTTTGGAACAGGGAAGGCTACGCGAGTCAACGCTGGCGACGAACCGTGGATGGCTGAACGGAAAGTACGTGGATCTCGATTGAGTCCGAGGCTAGTTGCGAAGCGAGAAATCACGAAGCCGCCGGTTCAGACCTGCGGTTCTGAAAGCAATGAGTGTTTTAGACAAAGTAAGGCGATGGATCGACGGCGAAACGGCTGAGCTCGTACTGGAAGAAGCGGCTCGCGACGCACAGGTGAAACCGCGTTCAAAGGCCGAAGAATTTATCGTTAAGATCGCTCGCGAGGTTGAAGGCGTGATGCAGCGCGAGCTTGTTCCTCTGCCGCAAGGGACGTCGATAATCCCGAGTGAGTACGCAATTTTTTTGTCGGATGCTGACGATAAAGATTGGCAGGGAATAAAGCGCCGGGGCCTCGAACAAGGGTTGTATCACATACTGGCTGAGCGTGCGAAGGAAATAGCAGGAAAGCGAAAGCTTGAGACGAAATCATTCGTCATCGAGCTGCGAGTGGACGGCACTCTAGATAGAGGGAATGTTCGCGTTCAACACAGCTGGGAAGATTCGTCTGCAGGGAACAAGACGGGCGTCCTCCCTCGACCGAAGTCGGGAAAACTGGATCCGCCCTCACAGCCCTTGCCCGCAGCCCACAGACCGCCGGCTAAACCGACGAACCCGAACTATCCTCGTCAATTAATCGAAGCCGCGTATAGGCCTCCGCCGACCGCACCGAACTTTACCGAGAATCGTGAGTCCCAACCACTCGCCGGGATAGATCAGGCCGTGCCCCTTCCGCCCGAAGATGCTGAGGTGATGACGAACGTTCGCAAGCGCACTCCGAGCGAGCTCTACAAACTGGAAATATGGATGAACGGCGTCCGCCAAAACGTCGTACCTATTTTTAACCGTGAGATATCCGTCGGTCGGGGTTCGCGATCGAAGCCGGTCGATATCACCCTTTCCGGGGATCCGGAGATAAGCCGAAAACACTTAACTTTGGGCACCGATGAGAATGGGTATTTTTGGGCTTTGAACGAAGGAAGAAATCCTGCGTCGATCAACAACTTCGATTTGCCTGCCGGACAGAAAGTGACGATCAACCCCGGTGTCAACCTCACGATTGGATCTTACGTGCTAAGAATCCAGCCGGGGCTAAACAAGCCGCAATAGGAATAAGTCGGCGCCTTGAATTCCGAATATCATCATCAATACGCGGACTCGTTGATCTCGCGCTCTATCTGAGGCAGAAGGGATCGGCGCAAACGGTAAACGTGCGCTTGCGCTTCACGCAGTGCAGCGTCAGCTTCTGCAATATTCCTTTCGATCTGCTGGATGAGCTGGATAAAGCTCCTCTGTTCGGAGAGAAGTTTTTCACGCCGGTTTTCACGGATCTCGACCGTTTGCGTTGAGCCTTCAAACACCGTCGAGCGCTCAATACTTTGTGGGCGGAGGTCTAGTTCGATCTGCGTTAGCCGCGATTTTACCTGAATCTGCTTTTCAATCAGTTCGGTGTGGGCTTTCTGCAGGGTGGCGACACGCTGCTCCGAACGAACCAGAATCTCAAGTCCCATTACAAATCGTTGCTGCTTCTCTGTCAGGGTCAGTCCGCCCACCTTCTCAAATTTGTCGACGAATGCCTTAAGCCTTTCGCTGAGTTGCTGTACAGAACGCGAAATGCTGCCAAGCTCGATTGAGATACTTGCGAGTGGGTCAAGCGGCGGCGGCTGCGGCGGTCCCGCGTAGCCCGCGCGATCCGCTTGCCCGAACGCGGAACTGATGAACGCCAAGAGGAAGATCGGCAGGGGTAGAATCTTCGTTCTCATTGCAAACTCCTTGCTGTTAATAAATCGGAAGTGCTAACCGCTTCCACGCCCGGTCGGCGCAGATGTTGCAAAATCAGGCGGCAGGATCGGCAAGTTCCGAGCCCCGATCAGTTCAATTAGTTCGTTAAGAGCCGCCTCAACGTTTGCATTAACGTCCTCGGGATAACCAAATGCCTCACTGTTCGCCCTGTATTCCTCACGATCAAGAATGACGTAGCGGAAATCCGGCCACACAAGTATGTCGATGTCCAGGTCCGTATAATCAACTACGCCTTCTGAAAAGAGCGGCGGCATGGCTATGTTGCAGTAGAAATTCCGAAGGTTGCCGGACGGCTCCTGAAATCGAAAGACGTTATACCACCGATCAAACCAAAAATATTCGTACGAAACCGTACCCTTCAGGATAAGACCGAGGTCCGGATGGTCGACATCGGAATCGAATTCGCCGACGAGTATGAGGCGGGACGTGTCGTGTTCGACTATGTCGCATTTCCAACTCCTGCGGATCGAGCCGTCGTACTTTCGCGAATTGACTGTGATCATTCAGCCGGCGTCCGAACAATGAGGACCGAGCAAGGAGCGTGATGAACTACCGAGTCCGACACGGAGCCCAATAGCAGACGCTCCCAGCGATTATAACCGTGCGAACCCAGAACGATGAGGTCTGGAAGTACCGCTTCGGCGGTTTCAACTATTCTGCTCTCTGGCGAGCCGAATAACACCTCGCTCGAGATCGCGAGATTCCTCCCTGCAAAGTGAGACTTGATCGTCTGTTCGGTACGGGCAAGAAGTTTTACCGCATTTTCGCGAGCAGTTTTTTCAAGCTCACTTGTGTCGGGTAGATAGCCTCCGTAGAGATCTATGGCCATCGGAACGGCCATATCAACCACGCTTAGGATCTTAATCTCATCGCCGTCAGAAAGCGCGAAGTGCCGCAGCATTTCGACCGCAGCATCACTTTGCTTCGCCCCGTCCGTCGCAAACAATATCTTCATACCTTCTCCCGCGAAATCATTACTTTTCGTCGTTAGTGTATATCGAGAGCGTGAGAAACAGTAACGGATATTACCCGAAGATCTTTTGCAGAAGCTGCTTCAGCATTAGCGCTTCGGTGTCCGTCAGTCCAGAGAGAGTCTGTTCCTCGAGGCCTTCCCACGCTTGCTCGAGAGCGGAGCGAACATCCCGCCCCTTCGGAGTTAGAAAAATGCGCGTCGAGCGGGCATCGTCATCGTATCGAGCACGTGTGGCGAAATCGTTCTCGAGCAACCCGCCGAGAATCTTGTTTACGGTCGGGGGCGATAGATTAAGTTTTGCGGCGAGATCGATCTGCCGTTGACCGTCTAGCTTCCAGAGTTCCATCAAGACGAACACCTGACCGCTATGGAGTCCAACCGAGTTGACGTACTTCTCGAGCGCGTTCTTGTGGACCGTCGTGGCCTTAGCCAAAAGATATGCTGCCGTGTCTTCGAAACGCATAAGCGGCTTAAGTGCTTATCGCACAACTGCTTTAAGAAAACAGTTGCGGACTAATAAGTAATGATTAGCCGTCTAATAAGCTACCATTAGCTGGCTAATAATCAAAGCTGAGATGGGTAACCGAAGTTTTAAGCGTGTAGAATATCGAAGTATGACAAACGCCGAACTTCTGAGGAACGCGAGGAATTCACTGCTTAAACTCCACAAGAATCTTGTTGATCATGAACGGGCGATCTGGGAGGGAATCAACGGCCCGGCTACGGCGGGCCAGTTTTTGAATTTACTGCTGGAGGACCGCGAATTCAGTTGGTTAAGAAAGTTCTCTACATTGATCGTCGAGATCGATGAGATGTTTGCGCAAAAGGACGGCTATCCGGCCGAGACGGTCGATCTGCACCTAACAAAACTGCGTGAGTTGATAGCGATGCAGGACGAAGACGAGGAATTCAAAGCGAAATACCAAGCCGCGCTGCAGCAGGATCTGGATGCGGCAGCACGGCAAGGTGATTTGAAATCGATACTAAGTTAAGCGTTAAGAGCGACCGCTTTTTTGCCAGTCTGATAGAAACCCCTCGAGCCCCTTGTCGGTTAACGGATGCTTGACCAGCTGCTGGATTACCTTGAACGGAATGGTTGCAACGTCAGCACCGGCGAGAGCGCAGTCGACAATGTGCATCGGGTGACGGATCGACGCTGCTAACACTTCGGTGGCGAATCCGTAGTTGTCATATATCTGCACGATTTGCGATATAAGCTGCATTCCATCCGTAGCGATATCATCAAGCCGTCCGATAAATGGGGAGATATATTTTGCACCGGCCTTCGCAGCAAGAATTGCCTGGGCTGCTGAAAAGCACAGGGTTACGTTTACGCCCGTGCCCTCTGCGGTAAATATGCGCGTAGCCTTTAATCCCTCCAACGTCAGCGGACACTTGACCACGACATTCGGCGCTATCTTCGCGTATTCACGACCTTCTTTTAACATTCCCTCGGTATCGAGTGCGGTCACCTCAGCGGACACATCCCCCTTAACCATCTCGCAGATCCTTGCGATATGTTCTTTGAAATCTACGTCGCCTTCTTTTGCGACGAGAGAAGGGTTAGTGGTCACACCGTCAATTAGCCCGAGCTCATTTGCCTCGCGTATCTCGTCGAGGTTTGCGGTATCGATGAAAAATTTCATATTTTGATTTCGCTATTCTAGTTCAACCGGCAGATTGAGACAATACATCATCATCCCAAGTGACCGGATTTACGAGTTTACCGATGCCTTCGATCTCCACCTCACAGACGTCTCCAGGTTCGAGTTTCGAAACACCGGCCGGCGTACCTGTTGCGATCACGTCACCCTTCTTCAAAGTCATCTGACGGGAAATGTACCGGATCAGAAATTCGACCGGGAAAACCATCTGTGAAGTTCGTGCGTCCTGCTTAATAAGCCCGTTAACCTTTGTTGAGACTCGCAGATCCGAAACGTCCAACTCAGATTCGACGTGCGGCCCGATCGGACAAAATGTGTCGAACGATTTCCCGCGAGTAAATTGAACGTCGGCCCGCTGGATGTCCCGTGCGGTTACGTCGTTTAGACAGGTATAACCCATGACATACTGGAACGGATCGTCATCGTCCCGCACGTTCTTGCAATCGCGACCGATCAGCACGGCGAGTTCACCCTCATGCTCGACTTGATTCGATTGCGGCGGTATAACGATCGAATCGCCATGCCTAATGATCGCCGAGGGTGCCTTCAGGAATAGCAACGGCGCGGTCGGGACCGCGTTTCCCAATTCCTTGGCATGGTCGGCATAGTTGCGGCCCACGCAGACGATCTTGTAAGGGATGTCTAAGAGTTCAGTTTTCATACCAAGCTTACGGCACCGTTTCCGATACAACCTCACTCGGCTGACTCACGTTGCCCGCCTTGTCCGTGGCCGTCAGATAATAAAAGTACGTTTTCCCCGACACGACTCGAGGATCCTGAAACGTGTTGGTAGTCAGTAACTCTGATGTAAGCAGCGTCCAAGCCGTTTTGTCGACGCTGTTGTCTTCCGATCGATAGAGCTTATAACCGACAACGTCCTTTTCAGGATTCGTTGCAAAGAATATCGAGATCGTTGTCGGCGCCGCCGCCAGCGTGATGGCGGCGGGAGCGCTCGGTGGGAACGTATCCTTGGGAAGTATCTGCGCTATGTTCGACTCGCCGCTCTCGACCGGCTCGCCGCCAGTTCCTACGGATACCGCACGCACAAAATAAAAAAGAGTGTTATCGAATTCAAAGAATTCGTCGTCAAAGGTGGTTCCTGCGACCGGCGTCTTATTCAGAAGTTTTCCGGGCACCTTATCCGACGTTGAGCGGTAGACGTTATAACCCAAAAGGCTCACCGGAGTAGAACCGTCGACGTTGGCAACGGGAGCAGTCCAAATCAACTTCATTGCTTCCTGAGTGACAAACGCCGAAAGGGAACTCGGGGCCGCAGCAGTCCTCGCTGCGGGTTCAAGCAGGAAGAAATTCGAGAATGCGGCCTTTTGCCCTGCTGCGTTTACGAAACGGATCGCGTACCGTAAACGAGCCGCTTGGCCTGCAAATTGGAGACTATCGGTGTAGTTGAGAACCTTAAACCCGAAATCCGTGTCTCGAATGTTGAGTGTCGCGACAAGTGTGCTCCTGGACGCGAATTCTTCTTCCGATATCGCCGTAGAAGCTGTGAGCGGTTCGGCCAATCTATATATGTCGGCTCGGTCAATGTGCGCAACTTTGCCTTCCAAAGCATTTGT
>JBKJOR010000196.1:0-3281 GCA_046595575.1 Pyrinomonadaceae bacterium
GTCTGCACATTCGAGCACGTCTATTTCTCGCGACCGCACTCGACCATTTTCGGCCGTTCGGTAAACGAGTCTCGTCACAAGATGGGTAAACGGCTCGCCGTGGAATTTCCGGTCGATGCCGATATCGTCGTCCCTGTTCCTGATTCCGGCGTTGCGGCTGCGATCGGTTATGCGAGTGAATCCGGTATTTCGTTCCGCCAGGCGATCATCCGCAATCATTACGTCGGTCGAACCTTCATCGAGCCGTCACAGTCGATTCGTTCATTCGGCGTCAGGCTCAAGCTAAACCCGATCAAAGATCTCATTCATGGGCGCCGCGTCATACTTGTCGACGATTCAATCGTCCGCGGCACGACGTCAAAGAAGATCGTCCAAATGGTCCGCGAGTGCGGAGCGAGCGAAGTGCACATGCGCATTTCATGTCCGCCGACGACGCATTCTTGTTATTACGGCGTTGACACTCCGCACCGTCAGGATCTGATCGCATCGCGTATGACGAACGAGGAGGTTTGCGAATATATCGGTGCCGACTCACTTGGGTATCTCTCGCTCGAAGGGATGCTCGCCGCGATAGATATCCCTTCCACGTCGTCCTGCACCGCTTGTTGGACCGGGAAGTATCCTACGCTGATCGCACAAAGCAGCGATACGTCGGCCGGTGCGTGAGGCCCGACAACGATATGAAAAAGAGCGTTAATGCTGACAAGGACGCGCAGTTTTACCGGCATATGCAGGAGTTGTTGCGCTACCACCAGTTCATGTTGCGTGACGAAGCGCGCAACATTGTCTTTTACAAAGCTCTGGAGCGGTTTGTGACGAGCGACACACGCGTCCTCGACATTGGATCGGGAAGCGGAGTCTGGGCCATAGCGGCAGCAAAGCTTGGCGCGAAAAACGTGACCGCGATTGAATCGAATCCAATGATGATTCCACTCATCATGGCTCATGCCGCCGAAAACGGAGTCGCCGATCGAATCAAGATCGTGAACGGCCTTTCACTTGACGTAAATCTAAAACACAGGTTCGACCTGATCGTCAGCGAGACGATAGGTAACCAAGCTTTTGACGAGGACATTATCCCGACCATGGTCGATGCGCGACAGCGTTTCCTTGCGAAAGGCGGCGTGCTCTTGCCGCAAAAAGTCGCGCTCAAGGCCGCACCCGCGCATCTGTCGGAGGAGGTTCCTACACCCCTCGGGGTGCCTATCTCGACAAACTACCTGAACGGTCTCGCACTTAATATTACGAGCAAGATTGCAAACAAAGACCACCTCGAGTTCCTCGACGCTCCGGCGAAGCTGCTCGAAGTCGACCTCCGTACGTGTGACGCAGAACCAAATTTTGGCGGACTTGCGGCGGAATGGGCTCCGAGCGATCTGTCGAAGGTTAATGTGATCGCTCTGTGGGCCGAGTGTGAGCTGACTGACGATATCCTTCTTGATACGTGGCACACGACAAACTGGATGCCGATAGTTTGCCGCTTAAAACCGTTTGACGGAAGATCAGGTAAACTGCAATTCTCCCTTAATATCGACGCGCAGCACTATCACTGGACAGTTCGCTCCGACGGTTTTACGGCCCAGGCGTACACACCGATCTTCGCGTATACCAGGATAAAACTGGATACTAGGCGCGCGCCCCGCCAGATTAAGCCCCGGCTGCGATAAACCCGGCGCACAGTGTCGCCTCCGACCGGGGCCAGCCCCCCCCCGGTTGATCTTTGTATCGCCCGGCGTTACTTGTGACAACGTGGATAGCATTAATCAATGACTCAAGGAGGATTCTGAACCTTTTTGTTCCTGGTCAATGGGGATTCGTGATACGGTCGGTTTCCTGCGAATTTTGCTCCAATCCCCAAAATGATGATACGCGCGCGGATGGCTTCGAATAACTTCACAACTCAGCACTCGCCATCCTCATCTCAATCTCGTAAACTAGCCGTCCTGTTTCAAATTTCAAACTTGAGATTTGAGATCGACATGGGGGCGACAGGCTTCGACAGGGGCTTGTATAGATCTTTGGATGCACGTCGGGCTTTTTGTAGGTGAGCTCGTTAACAAAACTTGCAAAACACAAATGCTAATCAAGAATTAGCTCTCGCTGCCTAATTAACTTTAGTCACAGCGATGTCCGCGGGGAAGTCAGCTTGGAGCGACCCCGATGGGCATAACCCAGTCTAAGCTAGAGCACGTCCACCGCCTGCGGGCGTGTTTGAAATGTTAGTCAGGCTGGTTTTCGACAAGGTTCGCCCGTTTGCTTACTTGTCGAAAATGAGAAACGAGCAAACGGGCTAAACGTGTAGATTTCACTGGTCGCAACCTTTGGATGCGGGTTCGATTCCCGCCGCCTCCACCATTTCAATATCGAAATTTCCAATCTGAAGTTTCAAACGCCGGCTCGATGCCGGCGTTTTCTTTCTCTCAGAGCATAAGTCCAGCTACCTGGAATATTCGAGGGTCAAATCGGTTGCGAACAAACCTCGAGAGCGACAGCACCGATCGCTTGTCCGCTATGGCAGCCGCTTTCCCGGGTTATCGCGACCACCTTGATGCAAGACTAGGCCGGTGACCGTACCTTTATCGTCGGCAACGAAGGAGACCTCTGCCCCGACTGCCCGGACGGAAAATTTAGTTACGGAAATGGCTTCCATCTCGAATTTCGATTGTCCGGTAGCCTGTCCAAACAGCTTGTCGCCTTCTTTGGTTATCGCCAGGACAAAACCCGGAGCCAGCTCATACTGTCCCACGTATCTGTCGAGAGCTTTTGGATCGACGCCGACCGCCGGAGCTTCAAGCCTTTTTATGACCGTGACCGCGTTCGTATTCTTCGGATCAAGCTCGACCGAACGCTTGTAGTTCTTGATCGCCAACTCTTTTTCGCCCGCTGCAAGGTATGCTTCGCCGAGACTATCGTAGGGATTTGATGCCTGCGGAAACATCTCGACGTTCAACTTGAATATCTCGATCGCTTCTTTTGGCCTACCCGTTCGCAGCAGTTGATACCCGGCAGTGTTTAGCTCGGCCTCCGAGAAATCATATTCATTCGATCCACTCACCTTCATCTCACGGTACTGTGCAACGGCGGCATCGACGCCCTTTTCTCTCACCGCCCGCACCACTAGATCACTGATCGGCCGCTTTGCTGTCTCGTATGGCTTGCCGTACAGGATGTTCGCGATCGAAGTTATTATCCGGCGTTGAAAGTTGCCCTGCGAGGTGTTGTCGAGAAGCACGATCAAATGTTTTTCTCCGACGAAACGAATTATGTTCGTGCTGAAGCCG
>JBKJOR010000197.1:0-8954 GCA_046595575.1 Pyrinomonadaceae bacterium
GTTCCGATGCGGCGCTGTAATCTAGCCTGCACATACTGCAACGAATACGACAAAACGAGTGACCCCGTACCGATCGCCGAAATGCTCAAACGGATCGATAAACTCGCCGAATTCGGCAGCTCGGTGATCACGATCTCGGGCGGCGAACCGATGATGCACCCGGAGATATACGAGATCATCGCCCGCATCCGACACCACGGGATGATCGCCGGTCTGATCTCGAATGGATATTATTTCCAGCCTGAAAAAGTAAAGAAGCTCAACGAGGCCGGTCTCGACTATCTTCAGATCTCGATCGACAACGTAACGCCTGACGACGTTTCAAAGAAGAGCTTAAAGGTCCTTGATTCTAAGCTTGTAAATCTTCGTGACTTTGCGAAGTTCAAGGTAAATATCAATTCCGTAGTAGGCGGTGGCGTCGCGAACCCGGACGAGGCTTTGATAATCGCGAACCGCGCACGCCAGCTTGGCTTTTCATCGACGGTCGGCGTGATTCATGACGGCGACGGGCTTAACAAGGGTCTGACGGACCGCGAAAAAGAAGTGTACAAAGAGATCAAGGGCAAGGGACAAAGCTCTTACGCGCGGTGGAATTGGTTTCAGGACGATCTGGTCGAAGGCAAGGAGTACGAATGGCGTTGTCGAGCGGGTGCCAGATATTTGTATATCGATGAATTCGGCATGGTCAATTGGTGTTCGCAGCAGCGTGGCACACCCGGGATCCCTCTGCTTGAGTACACCCGCGAAGACATGGAACGCGAATACATTACCGAGAAATGGTGTGCACCGACATGCACCATCCAGTGCGTTCACCAGGTCGGCCATCTCGACGCGTGGCGCGACCCGCAGATATCGATCGGCGACTATAACAATCGGAAGGGAAATGGCCTAAAGAAAGAGACCGTCGCCCAAGTCCTTAGTGCCGACTAACTAGATTTTCATGCTGATCGACCGACGCAACACCGGCGGTACATGTGGTGCCGATGGGTTCGCGAGCACGCGTCTGTGGAAAGTTGCGTTTACCCGAACGACTATTTCGTCAAGAGAAGTTGCGGCGCGCCTTCGAGATCGGGATCAAGGATTGGGAAATTGGATAACATGACGGACGAAAAACTATTCATTCCATTGCTTATTGGGACGTCGCGTGAAAACCGCGAGAGCGAGGATGTCGCACGCTGGGTTCATAGCAAGATGCTGGGTCGCGATGATCTCGAGACGCAATTCTTTGACGTTCGCGACTTCGAGCTTCCGCGAGACGGATACGGGACGGATATCGCCCATCTCTTTCCGGAATGGCGCGACGCGATCATCCGTGCGGACGGCCTCGTGATTGTTACGCCCGAGTATAATCACGGCCCTCCTGGCCCACTCAAGAGTGTCCTTGATCTGCTGCTGAAAGAATATATTCACAAAACCGTCGCGTTCGTCGGCGTCTCCGCCGGGCCCTGGGGCGGGACACGTGTGATCGAGGCCTGCGTTCCGATGGTGCGCGAGTTCGGGCTCGCCGTTACATTCACCGATCTCAATTTTCCAGCAGTCAAGACCAAATTCGACGATCAGGGAAGCTTGCTTGACGAAGCTTACGAAAAGCGAGCCCAAGGCTTTCTGGACGAGTTGGTATGGATGGCCAAAACATTGCGATGGGGCCGGCAGAATGTTCCGTCAAAGTTTCACACTTGATCTGGAATCCGAAGGCTCTGCGTTTATGAATCATTTTGCACATCACCGTGAGCGGCACCGGACAGATCGCGTTGGCTGGCTTCGCGCCGCCGTACTCGGAGCGAATGACGGGATCCTTTCAACGGCAAGTCTTATAGTCGGTGTCGCGGCGGCCGAGAGCGGAAAACCCGCCGTGCTTGTTGCGGGGTTGGCTGGTCTCGTCGCAGGGGCGATGTCGATGGCGGCCGGCGAGTACGTGTCGGTCTATTCACAGGCAGACACTGAAAAGGCTGATCTCGATCGGGAAAAGCGTGAGCTTGCCGCCGACCATGAGGGCGAGAGTATGGAACTCGCGGGAATCTATGTGCAGAGGGGCCTCGATCCTAAGCTCGCTCGCGAGGTCGCGGATCAGTTGATGGCACACGATGCTCTCGGAGCGCACGCCCGCGACGAATTGGGAATTTCGATCGCGACATCTGCCCGGCCCTTGCAAGCTGCACTGTTTTCCGCAGTAAGCTTTGCACTCGGTGCCGGCATGCCGCTCGGCGCAGCGGCCATCGTGCCTTACTCGACGACCGTACCCGTCGTGATGGCGTTGTCTTTGATTCTTCTCGCCGTTTTGGGTGGTCTTGCAGCCCGGGCCGGCGGAGCGTCGATACCTGTGGGTGCAGTGAGGGTGACGTTCTGGGGACTGATCGCGATGTCCTTCACATTGGCGGTCGGCCATTTGTTCGGCTCAGCAGGATGATAAGGCGCGGCTAACGGCGCGGGATCTGTTCGCCGATCGTCCAAACGATCACAGAGCTTGAAAGACCGTGCCCGGATAATCGTCCGGCCATCATAATGATCGTCTCACCCGCAGTCACGACCCCCGCCTCGAGCAGAGTTCTTTCGCCGACCATCAATAACTCTCCTGTCGCGTCCGGTCCTCCGTCGGTCGTGCTGAGATCAAACATTGTCTGATTGCCGACCGATTCAACGGCCCGCCCGGTGCGCACTTCGGGATAGATGAACGGTTGGACGCCCCATATCAGAGCGAGTTGATTGCACGCGTCACTCGAGGTTGTCAGAGCGAATGTCTGAAGACCTGATCGCACGCCGGATAAACGCCTGGCCATCAAACCCGATTCAGTAAAAACGGCGATCTTCTCCGTCATCACTTCCTTTGCTGCGTATGCCGCCGCTTTGCAAAGTGCCTGACTTGTACGGCCCGTCGGCGGAAGCGAAAACTTGACAGGCTTGCGCAGCTCGGCGGGTTTGACCGTTTCGGCAGCATCGATAATACGGGCCATTGTTTCGATCGCTTCGACCGGATAACTTCCCGATGCGGTTTCCGCAGAGAGCATGACAGCGTCGGATCCGTCCCACACGGCGTTGGCGACGTCCGACGCCTCGGCCCGCGTCGGGTGCGGGCTGTCGATCATCGACTGCAGCATCTGCGTCGCCGTGATCACGAACTTGTCGTTCGCTACTGCTCGCTCGATGATACGTTTCTGATATACCGGAACATGCTCGACGGTCGTCTCGACGCCGAGATCGCCGCGAGCTACCATGACGCCATCCGTCTCGGCGATTATTTCGTCGAGATTCTCGATCGCCTCCGCTTTCTCGATCTTCGCTACAAGCAAAGCCCGACCCTGACGGCGCGGATCCAACTCTTTGATCCGCTGCTTTGCCTCGCGGCAATCCTCGGCGCGGCGGACGAAAGAGAGAGCGATATAGTCGACTCTCTTTGACAGAGCCCACTCGAGATCGATGTGGTCCTTGGCGGTCATAGACGGAATGGGAAGCTGCGTATTCGGAAGGTTGATACCTTTCCGTTCCTTCAGCCAACCGCCTACGGATACAACAGTCGTTATATCGGTCTCGGTTTCAGATTCTACGATGACCTCGATCGCCCCGTCGTCGATAAGGATCCGAGTTCCTGGTTCTACTGCTTGCGGAAGTCCGGCAAAGTTAGTCGAAACGATCGTTTCATCGCCTTCGATCTCGCGCGTTGTGATCGTGAATTGCGCTCCTTTTTTCAGTTCGACCGGTGTGCCGTTTCTAAGCGTTCGCGTGCGTATCTTCGGGCCCGAGAGGTCGACGAGTATCGCCAGCGGGAGTTTCAGATTTGCCGCCGCCGCCCGCGCAAGACGGATCGCTTCTGCATGTTCGTCCTGTGTGCCGTGCGACATGTTTATGCGTACGGCGTTTATCCCGGCAGTCATCATCGTCTCGATGATCGCCTGCGTGTTCGAGGCCGGGCCAAGCGTGGCGAGGATCTTTGCTCTTCTCATTAATATCTATCCAAGGACCGAGTTGAACCGAAATTTAGCTTACGTTAGATCGGCTAGGCGCCGAAGATAACTTTCGACCGTGGCGACGTACGTCGAATGTGACCACGTCAGTGGTGCGACGGACACGTGTTCGCCGGTCGCCGGATCAAGTTGCTCCGGCAAGACGCCCGACGCTCGTGCCTGACCTGCGACCTGTTTCAGCATCGCGAGTGGCTTACCGAGATCCGCCCGACTCCTGGCAGACGCGATATAAAATTCCGCGAGCCAGAGCGTGCAGATGAACCATACATTTCCGGTGAAATCCGCCGACGTCCGCATATAACCGTCGTTCTCGAATCGTGCCATTCCGCCTCGTGCGCTGAGGTGATCTTCCACCGCCTTCATGGTCTGAACGACCATTTCATCGTCCGCGTCGAAGCATCCGAAGTAAAACGTTCCGAACAGCGACATGTCGATCGTGCCGTCCGGTTCGTATGTATGGTCATTCTGGAAATGCAGCGATCGGAGGAAACGTCCAAGTTTCGGATCGAAAAGCGTAAAGCGCATCGCCGCGACGATCTCGTCGGCCGCAGTTCGATACTTTGCCGCCTTGTCGGCTTGTGCGAAGAGGCCGGCAAAATTTGCCGCGGAGCGAAGTGCGGCGACTACGGTCGCACAGGTAAACGTGTGAATGCCGCGGCGGTCTTCCCAGAGGTTCCAGCTTGGAGCCGGGAGCCCGGTCGCGGTGTGCCGAAAATCGGACATAAAATCCGCGCACGGCACGACGACCTTTCTATAGAGCCGGTGGGCAAACTCAATGTCGCGATATCGATCGTAATGCTGCCACAGCGACCATACCACGAGCGCCGTCTCGTCCTCCTGTATCGGGACCATCGGCGTCGCCCGATCACCGTTCCACGCCGGATGCCATCCCGAGGCGACCGTGCCGTCCGCGTTATACTTCTGTAGAAAATATCCGTTCGGATGAACGATGCGTGCACAGAATTCGTAAAAGCGACGGGCAAGGTCCGGATAGCCCGAGAGGTCAAGAGCATTCGCGACGAAGGCTCCGTCGCGTGTCCAAAGATAGCTGTAATGATCGGTCGCACGTTCGGTTACGTCCGAGTCGTTTGCGGCAAGTATCGCACCGTCATTGTCGATCTGCGTGCTGACGATTAGCAGCGAGCGTTTATAAAGTTCGGTGACGTCAGTCGGCAGCGCAGAGAAGTCGCGGTCGTTCTTGTTTACCCACGCCCGCCAATAACTTCCCGTGTACTCCAGATACCGTTCGGGCCGACGTTCCAGCACGTGCGAATTTAAAGCGGTGACTTCGGCATAAGAATGTCCCGCCGCGATCCAGTAATAAAACTCGCGTGTGCCGCCCGGTTCGATCGTCAGGTGAACGCCGAGCGTTGAGTCTACCGAACCCTCCGTCACCGGACCAAAGCTAAGCTGGCCGTCCTCGGCGTCCCGCCATGTCCCCTCCTGATCTCGAAAGGCCTTACGTCCCGTCGCGAAGGAATCAAAGGCAGGCTCGGTGTTTATGAGAAAATAGCGGTGCTTTTTGTAATGGATCAGGGCGCGAGTTTCAGGATCGAAGTAAGCAGTGTCGCCGACCTTGTTCTCGTAGATCCTGAAATCGTGATGCAGGAAAACGCGTATCTCGCGTGCTCCGGTGCCGAGATTGGAAACTGAGACGCCGCGAAGGAAGATATTGTCGTGGCTTGCGACCGTGTCGCGACAGTTGATGCGAATTCCGAGTTCACTGTTTTCCAACTCGACATCAGTGACGAGCGTTTCGGGAAGATATTTCAAAGTCCGCGACCACGTGTCCTCGAAGATCCACGAGAATTTCCCCTCGGTCCATATACCAAACCTGAATGGAAACCCCTCAGTGTGATTCTCCTGCCCGACGTGCGGATAGTAAATATCGCGAATCTGATATTTGTCGTCGAAAGTGACGAGTAGGGAACCGTTGCCGACCGGGATATCTCGCATTTGATAGGTTGTCTTAGGTATCCTTCGCGAGTTCCGCGATCATCACGGCAGCCTTCTCAACGACGTCTCGTTCATTCTTGAAGACGAGCATCTCAACCGCGGTTTCTACGCTGACCCATCGAGCTTCCGCAACTTCATCGTCATGATCTTTTACATCGCCGGCTCTGTAACTCATCAGGAAAAAATGAACGAACTTGTGATATCGTCTTGGCTCACCGTCGCGTTCGGCCATAAACCAATATTCGACCGTCTCGAGGGGACCGATCAGTTCGGCATCCAGTCCTGATTCTTCCCGAACTTCGCGCAGGGCAGCTTGCTCGATCGTCTCGCCCGGGTCGATGATCCCTTTCGGAAGTTGCCATCTCAACTCCGGCACCATCAATACGATCACGACCTCTGCGCTAAGCCCCTCGCCGCGAAAGACGACGCCGCCGGCTGATACCTGATCAAAGGTGGGAACATGGCTGTTGCTGACGGGTTTAGTCATTCTTTTCGATTGCGGCCGCAACAGCAGCATCGAGCTCGGTCTTTATCCTCGCATCGAAGCCCGCGATCTTTTTCACCATCCGCCCTTTCCGATCGAAAATAGCGGTTTGTGGGATCGCCGTCTGCTGGCCAAAAATGTATGCGGTCAAGTTGTCCTCAGGGTATGCCAGCGGGTAATCGATCTTGAGCCTTTCGACGAACTCCGGTACCTTTGGCCGATCTTCATCGTCACCGACATGGAGTCCGATGACGACGAGGTTGTCAGGTCCATATTTCGCCCGGAGTTCCATCAGGTGAGGGATCTCTTCGATGCAGGGCGGACAGTACGTCGCCCAAAAATCCAATATTACGACTTTGCCGTTCAGATCTTTCAGCTTTTGTACGTTGCCCTCGAACCCGGTCCAGCTCATTTCGCCGATAGGTTTCAGCGGCTGTACGTCAGCGTCTTTAGCCGGGACACCGTTTACAGAGATCGCCTTGTTGCCGACGGCAACCGGTGCCGCCGCGGGACGACAGCCCTGAAGGATAAGTAGGCCGAGAATGAGAAGCGAAGCGCGGTACATGCTGGAGGAATTTTACACGATAAAAGAGACGCGGTCATTGGAGTAGATCGCCTACGCTTCGCCGGGCCTATTTTTTCTCATCCGGGTCTTGCTGATATCGACGCTAGCGTTCCTAGTATTCCTCTTGCTGCGAGCGTCCGGTCCTACGCCACCAGCCTGCAATAAGAGTGACGGCATGCAAAGTCCAGCTTCCCTGTGTCAAAATCTTTCGGTGAGTTTCTACCCGCTTCATGTAAGTGAGCGATCGCGGTCCGCGGAGAACGTCGGTGTCGTCCGGGACGCTAACGCCGTGGGCACGGCTGCAAGTTTTGATTGCGGATGCTTCGCAACCTTCTCGATTCGCATCAGCGAAACGGACGGTATTATCGAGGATGCAAGATTCCGATCCAACGGCTGCGGATACATGATCGCCGCAGCGGACGTGATGTCGACGTGGGTTGGAAAATTACCGCTCTCAGACCTTCATGGGCTCAGCGAGATCGAGTTGACGAGCGTAATCACCGCTGAACTCGGTGAACTGCCGATCGCGAGACAACATTGTGCGGCGGTCGTTTTCGAAGCATTGCGAATTGCCATGTCCGACTATCGGTCTAGTCGCCTCGATGAATTCCAGGGCGAGAAGGCGCTCATTTGTACATGTTTCGGCGTCGCCGAGGAAACGGTCGTCAAGGCGATCACCGAAAACCACTTTACGGACGTCGACGAAGTTTCCGATATCTGCCGCGCCGGTTCCGGATGTGGCTCGTGCCGAATGCTGATCGCCGAGTTGATAGAGTCAGCGGTGACGCCGGACATACTTTAGCCTCGCAGGAGCTCGGGACGTAAGATTGGACGGTATACAACCATCGCAGGCTGTGGATTAGACGGAAGTCCCGCGTCCTTCTCGGGCTCAGTTGTGCAGGGAGGGTGCTAAGGGTTGGCGACCTCCGCTGTACGAAAACTATCACGTCGGATCAGGAGGGAACGACGCCGAAGTAGGCCTCAGCCGATCTCGAAAGGCGTATGCTATAATCTGCCCATTGAGAACCAGCCGCCCCCGGCTGAGATCGTATAGGAGAATTAAGAGAATCTTTTAGATTCGTTAGCACTTTCTGGTTCGGAATGGTTGATCCCTTTAGTCCCGCAATATTGCTTCTCGCTGCTGAAACCGCTGCAGTTCCTGAATCACCGACACTTCTGTCCGCAGCCCTGAAGATAGGCCTTGTAATTATTCTCGTACTCGCGAATGGCTTCTTCGTTGCGGCCGAGTTCGCATTTGTTGGTGTCCGCCGTTCGCGGATCGATGCACTTGCCGCCGAGGGTGATAAAAGCGCGACGAGGCTCCTTGCACTCCTCGACAACCTGAATGCTTATCTATCGGCGTCCCAACTCGGGATCACACTGGCCTCGCTTGGTCTTGGTGCACTCGGAGAACCGGTTGTTGAGGCCATTCTGGGTGGTGCGCTTGCCGCTCTACCGGAGTCCCTTCGACATATTGTTTCCTACGCAATTGCGTTCGCAATCATCACTGTACTTCATATCGTCATCGGTGAGCAGGCTCCTAAACTTTTCGGTTTACAGCTCGCCGAGAAAGTTGCCATGGGTACGGCCCTGCCCATGCAGATCTTCTACACCGTTTTCAAGCCGTTCATCCACGCACTTGATTGGGCGAGTGCAAAGACTGTTCGTATTTTTGGTCTCCATGCCGATAGTGAGCATGCCTCGATCTACACCGAAGAAGAGATTCGTCAGCTAATACGAATCTCGGAAAAAAGCGGGCACGTTAATGAAGAAGAGCGCCGCCTGATCAACAAGGTGTTTGAGTTTTCAGAGACTACAGTAAAGGAAGCAATGATCCCGAGGACCGAGATCGTCGCGATTCCCGAGACCTGCACACTCGACGAACTCGCTGCGTTCTTCAGGCAACATGGATACTCCCGCCTTCCGGTTTATCGCGGTTCGCTCGACGACATGGTCGGCGTCGTGCACAGCAAAGATGTGATGTCGAGCC
>JBKJOR010000265.1:0-12339 GCA_046595575.1 Pyrinomonadaceae bacterium
ATTTGTCATTGGTCCTTCGTCATTGGTCCTTGTCCTTGGTCATTTGTCATTGTCATCTGTTGTTAGGAATGGCACCGAAGGACAAAGGACAAGGACCAATGACAAAGGACCAATGACAAGGACCAATGACAAATGACAAATGACAAATGACCAAGGACCAATGACCATCCCGTTAATCATCGCCCACCGCGGAGCAAGCGCCATTGCACCGGAAAATACACTCGCCGCGTTCCAGCAAGCGGTCGACGTAGGATCTGACGGCGTCGAATTCGACGTCCGCCTTTCAAAGGATGGCATCCCGGTCGTCATCCATGACGAAACACTTCTGAGAACAGCGGGAATCAATAAGCGTGTATCTGAGTTGACCGCCGAACAACTTTCTGAGGTCGACGCGGGGTCCTGGTTCAACGCAGCATATCCACACCTCGCCCGAGCCGAGTATGGTGCCGAAGGAGTTCCGCCACTCCGAACCGTTCTCCGCCTTCTTAAAAAAAACGTTGACCCGATCTACATCGAGTTGAAGTGCGAGATCGACGACGATATTTCGCTCCTGGTCGACACAGTATGTCGCGAGATAGTCGAATCGGAATTGGTAGAGAAGGTGATCGTTGAAAGCTTTCACCTAGGTATTATTCCGCGAACGCGAGTAACACTGCCGGGAGTACGAACTGCTGCGCTTTTCGCACCGAAACTTTTTCGGATGCTGCGAAAAGAAAAATACCTGATAAATATTGCGAGAGAGTTGGGCGCCGATCAACTGTCATTGCATAAAGCTTTGGTTACCCGACGCTTGGTACGAAAAGCGGAGAAGCACGGCATGCCGGTGACAGTGTGGACGGTCGACGCCGCTCGCTGGATCTCACGTGCGACCGATTTGGGCGTCTATGCGGTTATTACGAATGACCCGTCGAGGTTGATCAAAAGAAGGGAATCTTTGCGCCGAAAGTGAGTACGGGAACGCAAGGGCCTCCGCGCGGGCGAGCCTCTGTCGGTATCCGGTCTCTTGAAACCAACCGGGAACCGTACACAATAGACCGCGAATTGACCTCATCGCTGTCGCTTCACAACAAAAAAAAAGAGCCCCGTGAGAACAAGTTTCCGGACAGCCTCTTTTTTTTGCGGCCAAATTGCTTGTTGGGTCTGCTTGCCCCTGATATTCCTTTCGGCATAAACTGCGTTATACCTTCGCCTGCAAGACGAATCAAAAAGAACGATCAATGAAATTCTACGACGACATATTGGGCCTCATCGGGAACACGCCGCTTGTGCGTGTGAACCATATTACTAAGCAATACAAGATAAAGGCTCGCATATTTGCCAAGATGGAAAGCCTGAATCCGGGTTATTCGGTTAAGGACCGCATCGGCATCTCGATGATCGACTGGGCGGAAAAAGAAGGCTCTCTGAAAAAGGGCGGCACGATCATCGAGGCGACGAGCGGTAACACCGGCATCGGTCTCGCGTTGACGGCGGCAGTTCGGGGTTACAAGTGCATCTTCGTCCTGACGGACAAAGTCTCGGTGGAGAAAATGCGCTACCTCAAGTCCCTCGGAGCGGACATTGTCGTGTGTCCGTCGGCGGCGAAACACGGGACACCCGACCATTACGTCGAGACTGCACGACGGATCGCGCAAGAGACGCCCAATTCGTTTTATCCCGATCAGTATAATCACCCTGCTAATCCGGAGGCCCATTACCGGACGACGGGTCCCGAGATCTGGGAAGATACCGAAGGGCAAATCACTCACTTTGTTTCCGGGATCGGGACCGGCGGAACGATCACCGGAACGGGACGCTATCTCAAGGAGAAAAATCCGAAGATCAGAATAGTCGGGGCCGATCCGTTCGGCTCGATCTTCAAAAGCTACAAGGACACGGGGCGTTTTCCCGAGGCGACGCCGTACCTGGTCGAAGGTATCGGCCAAAGCTTACCGGTCGGGAATGCCGATATGAGTGTGATCGACGAGATCATAAACGTCACCGATCGCGAGTCGTTCGACCTCGCCCGACAACTGTCTCGACGCGAAGGCCTATTTTGCGGCGGCTCGACAGGAACGAACTTCGCTGCGGCGCTTCAGGTCTCAAAAGATCTGGATGAGAGTGCCGTCGTAGTATTCATCGTTTGCGACACAGGCGAACATTACCTATCGAAATTTCATTCGGATGAGTGGATGAAGGAAAAGCTTTTGCTCGAACCGCAGCGCATCACTGCCGGCTTGATCAAAGAGACAAAGAATGGCGGAGCCCCGGCCGAATTGATCTTTGTCGGACCCGACGACACCGTCGGAGCCGCGCTCGAAAAAATGACCGAAAGCTCGGTGACACAGATACCGGTTTTGGAAGAGAACCGTTCGGTCGGCAGTCTTCGCGAAAGTCGAGTGTTGACCAAACTTTTGAGCGACCGCGATCTCATTAACGCTCCTGTGCGCGACGTCATGGATGAAAGTTTCCCGGTGATCGAGATAGACACGAGCCTGCGCGAGATCAAGTCGAAACTGCAAAAGGCACCGGCTTTGCTGATCGAAGATTTCAAGCGCATCACCGGTATCATCACGCGCTCCGACGTCCTCGACCTGCAGAAATAACGAGCTTTTTTTTGACGCAAATGGACGATAACCCAAATAGCGTTGCTTTGTCCGACGACGACGATCTGAACACGACGGCACCAAGTCCGCGGTCGGACGTCTGGAAAATGCCGGAACCGGTGTTCCAGCAGACGAGCGGAAAGTTGCCGACCGGTTACGAGAGAACCTACTCTGCAGACCCGACTCCGGCGACGGAGTCCGCAACTGCGAACGAACCAACGGGAGCTGATATTGGTATCGCAGACGCGGCCGATCCAAAACCGAAGAATCCAACCCTGAAGCTAGTTCTCGTACTTCTGGGTCTCGCCGCAATGATCGCCTTCCTCGTCGCATTTTTGACCATCATCTATTTCTTTTTCTGGAGATAAATGGAACGCCGGCATCCTGCCGGCATGAGTGCTAAGCACGAAGATTCCCCTGACAGTTTATGGTGAAGTAGTACGTCGTATTCGCCGGCAGGATGCCGGCGGTCCACGGTTACGGATGGGTCATATCTTCGGGTTTGACCAGTTCGTCAAATTTCTCCGAGGTCAGCAGATCTAATTCCACCGCCGACTCTCTCAACGAAATTCCCTTCTTGTGCGCGTGCTTGGCGATCTTCGCAGCATTGTCGTAACCGACGTGCTGGTTCAGAGCAGTAACAAGCATCAGCGAGTCGTTCAAATATTCATCGATCTGCGCTCGGTTGAGTTCGATTCCATTGATACAGAAATCCACAAAGCCGCGACACGCATCCTTCAACAGCCGCACTGAGTGCAGAAAGTTATGGATCATCACCGGCTTGAAAACGTTCAGCTCGAAATTTCCCTGTGAGCCGGCAAAGCCGATCGCGGCGTCGTTGCCAAACACTTGGACAACTACCATCGTCATCGCCTCGCTCTGGGTCGGGTTTACTTTGCCCGGCATAATCGACGAGCCCGGTTCGTTCTCGGGCAGGCTAATTTCCCCGATACCGCAACGCGGGCCTGAGGCGAGCCAGCGAATATCGTTGGCGATCTTCATCAAGCTGGCGGCGAGTGTCTTGAGCGCACCCGATGCGAAAACGATCTCGTCGTGGGCGGAAAGCGCGGCGAATTTGTCTGGGTGAGATTTAAAAGGCAATGCGGTAAGTCTCGCGATCTCGGCCGCCGCACGGTCCGCGAATTCCGGATGAGCGTTAAGCCCTGTGCCGACCGCCGTTCCGCCGATGGCAAGATCGAGCAAGCCCGGCATCACCGCCTTGAGCCGTTCGATGTCACGCGTCAGCAAGCTCGCCCACCCGCCAAACTCTTGCCCAACCGTCATCGGCGTCGCATCCTGTAGATGTGTGCGGCCGATCTTTACGACATCCGAAAACGCTTTGGCCTTTGCGTCGATGGCGTCGCGAACACGTTCGACTTCGGGGATAAGGGCTGTCATTCGCTCGGCCGCGGCGATATACATTGCAGTCGGGAACGTATCGTTCGACGACTGCGACATATTCACGTCGTCATTCGGATGCACCGGCTTTTTCGATCCCATCTCGCCACCCGCGATCTCGATCGCCCGATTCGAGATGACCTCGTTCGCATTCATATTCGTTTGCGTCCCGCTTCCGGTCTGCCACACGCGAAGTGGAAAATGAGCGTCGAGCTTACCGTCGATCACTTCTTCGGCAGCCTGTACGACAAACTTCAGTTTGTCGCTCGTCATCTTGTCTGGCTTCAGATCATGATTAACGATCGCCGCGGCCTTCTTCAGCACACCGAGCGCGCGGATCATCTCACGCGGCATCACATCGAATCCGATATTGAAATGGTGCAGACTGCGCTCGGTCTGGGCTCCCCAGTACTTGTCGGATGCGACATCGATCGCGCCCATCGAATCGGTTTCGCTGCGCGTCTCCGCGGCTTTTTCATTTACGTCTGACATGTATGTTGAAATCAAGATAATACGCGGACACCTGGACGTGCAACCAAAGCACTCTGGAACGGAGAACGGTGGTGTTACAAATCAGACAACGCGATCTCGTAGAGTGCAAATTTTCCCCCGCGGTTGCTGCTGAAAATTATTCGACGGCCATCGCGGGAAAATCGCGGCGTTATGTCTTCACCCCGGTTTCTTGTAACCCGACTAAGGCCCGTACCGTCAGAATTCATCAAGTAGATTTCGGCATTGCCGTCGGTGTTGCCGTTGAATACGATTTGTTTTCCGTCCGGTGAGACGTCAGGCCGGCCGTCATTTCGCGGACGAAACGTTAACCGCTGCTCCGGCAATGCCGTCCCAATTCGAATCTTGAAAATTTCGAAATTGCCTACGGCTCCGTCGGTCTTATCGTTGGTGAAAATGATTTCTGTGCCGTCAGGTGACCAAACCGGATCAAGACTCATTCCCGAGTTGCTGGAATATATCTGGCGCTGATCGCTCCCGTCCGCGTTCATCACAAACAGATTGTAGGTACCATAATTACCATCGCGGTTACTGGCAAAAGCGATCCGCGTCCCGTCCGTTGAGAAGGCGGGGCTGACATCTCGGGCCGCGTCGTTTGTCAGATTCGTCAACTGAGTTCCGTCGGGTCGGATCAAGCAGATCTCGGTGTTCGACTCAATTCTGGTCTGAAAACTGATCCATTCGCCGTCTGCGGAGAAAACCGGCGCAATGTCGGCGTTTTCAGTTTTTGATAGGAGCCGGCTGCGTTTTTCGTAAACGTCCAAAACGCGCAACTCACCGCTCTTGTCGGCACCTTCCGCTTGATAAACGATGAGTTTTCCGCCCGGCGACTCCGACGGAAACGATAGGTCATGATTTGTATCCGCCAAGACTAGACGCGGGCGGGCGACCTCGGCACTAATCACAAAAATATCGTCGCTACCGTAGTGGTCCGAGACAATAACGAGTTCCGTACCATCGGGCGACCAACTGCCAGGTCCGGCGGACTCATTCGATTTCCAATCTGTTAGGCGCTGAACGGGCCCCTTGCCGTCCGATCTCATGAGATAAATGTCGGAGTTCTCGCTTTCCCGGTCCGAAGGAAATGCGATCGCCGTCCCGTCAGGCGAGAAAAACGGATGACTGTCCCATGCCGGATGGTTTGTCATGCGTCGAACATCGCCGCCGTCCGCCTTCATCAAGTAGATCTCTGCATTTCCGTCGCGTAGACTCGCGAAGACAATTTGCTCGCCGTCGGGCGAGAACGAAGGATCGGCATCGAACGCCGGATTGTTTGTGACATTTTCACTTTTGCCCGTAGCGAGGGAATAAATAAAAATGTCGTGGTCTTCGACGCTGACCTTTTTTTGGTAGACAATTTTTTGACCGTCCAGCGACCAATCGAAATTCCCGCCGAAAAACTCCAATGCAATTTCGTTGGACCCATCGGCATCTGCAAGATAAAACTTAGCTTTATCGTTCGGCTTTGTGAAAATTACTTTCGTCCCGTCCGGCGACCAGAAGCCGTGGCCGAAATTTGTAAAGTCGCTTACGACGGATTGATTCGAACCGTCCGCATTCATCACAACCGAAACCGTTTGTTTGTCGTTTCCGGTTCGCAAAAAACGGACACGTCCGTCTTTCGCCCAATACGCGGAAGTTTCGTTCGTTAGATCATCTGTTAGCCGGATCGCAGCTTTTGCGTCAGGCACCGCAGGTAACCCTCGTGTCCATAAGTAAAGTGCCGCACCCGACATCATCACAACAGCCAAAGCGCCAAGTGCGAAAACAGTGGTCGAATGATTTCTTCGCGGGACCGGTGCCGGTCCAATTTCACGTTGCTTATCAGCTAGGCCAACTTCTCGCAGAAGCGTCTGAAAGCGGGGATTTGGGTTCAAAAATTGAAATTCCGCATCGAACTTTATCCACGTCAGATTAGGGTCTTTTTCCGTTAGACCGGTCTCCAGCCATTCAATCGCCTTTGCTTCATTTTTCAGTGCCGCGTAAACCGAAGCGATATTCGCGCTGCTGATGTACTTCTCCTTTTTCATCCGCAACAGTTTGTCGATCGTTTGCTGAGCTGCGGATGTGTTACCCATCGCGGCTTGCAAGATCCCCTGAAGCGAAAGAGTTAGCGAATTCTCGTTCGAGAGAGCAACGGCTCGTTCACGATGGAGTTCTGCTTCCTCAAGACGACCGGCGTCCATATACGAAAACGCCAGATGATAATGGCCAAGAAAGAAATCGGGAAAAGATCCGAGGGTTTCAACGTGGAGCTGGATCGACGCATCGGTCTCGCCGTAATGTCGCAAGACCTCTGCCAGCCAAACCGCGTTGATCGGCGAAAACGGGTCGAGTTCGCGGGCCTTGTGCAAGGCGATCAAGGCATCACCGATCCTATCTACCCGAAGAAAATAAACTCCGAGCAATTGGTACGCCGCCGCGTAGTTGGGACCCAACCTAACCGCATTTCTAAACGAAACTTCTGCACCCTCCCAATTCCAATCGTAGTGCAGAATCGCGAGGCCCAGGGCGGAGTGCGCCTCGGCAAGATTGCCGTCGATAACGAGCGCCTTAAGTGCGGCCGCCTTCGCCTTGGGAAAGTATTCGCGTGGCGCAAATCCATCGTAGACCGGCAGCAAATTATAAATGTCCGCCAGACCGGCGTGAGCGAGAGCGTATGCTGGATCAATCTCGATCGCTTTCTCAAAACATTTGAGCGCTGCGTCGTAACCTTCCGTACTGCGTTTGCTGTAGAAAAAACGTCCCTCGTGATATTGCTGGTAGGCTGCAACGTTCTCCGTATCGCGTTTCTTCAATCTGGCCCGGGCCTTGTCGCTCAGCTTTTCTCTTAACGCACCTACAACGCGTTCGGCAATTCGGTCCTGAACCTCGAAGATGTCCTCTATTTCGGCATTGAAACTGTCGGCCCAAATAGAGTCGCCGTTGCGCGAGCGAAGCATCTGGACCGTCAGCCTTAGTCTGTTATCGAGTCGTTGGAAATTACCTTGCAGAACCGCGTCGACCTGTAATTCACGCCCGGCCGCAACCGCGTCTTGTTCCAGGAAGTTAAATTTCAGGATCGAACTCGTCGCACGTACTTGAATCTCGCCGGCTCGGCCAAGCTGCATGATTAAGGCATCGGTAATCCCAAGGCCGAAAAAGTCTTCGTCCGCCTTTCCGCCCAACGGCTGGAAAGGAAGGACGGCGACGCTTCGAATCTCATCCGGTTCGAGCGACGTGTTTGCACCAGTCTCGACAAGCGAAGATTCAGGTCCTTCGTCCGTGGTATGAGAGATTCTTACTCGAACGCGTCGATGTACCAGTAGATCTGTCTCGGCGTCGATCTCCCTGATCTCGGCCCGGAACCGATATCCGTGTTTCGGCAAAGTTTCTATAAGTCGGGAGCCATCGGTGTTCAGGATCTTTCGGAGACGAGAAATGTTCTTCGCGAGATTGCCTTCTTCGACAAACGATTCTTGCCATATCGAAGCCATCATCTCGTCCTTGGTCACGAGCTGACCATTGTGTCGCACCAGGAGAAGTAGGGTGTCAAAAACCTTGTCGGAAAGATGGGTGGGCTCGCCGTCCGAAAGTAAAACGCGCTCCTGCGGATCCAGAATAAACTTTCCAAATTCGTATTTAATCCCTGTATTTTCCGTGGCTTCGTTCATGTCAGAAGAATGTCATAACTTTGTCCGAAAGAATCCAAGACGACACGTTGCCGTTTTTGCCAGGATATGGGCAACGCATTTCTTTTATTAGCGTGGATGGGTGCGATTACGCCGTCCATTGTAGTCCCGAAGTGCGGTGCGAAACAAGAAAACACGATGACGCAAAAGACCGAGATCGAAATAGAGATGAGCGAAACAGTGGCGTACAGACGCCGCGGCGACCGATTTGAAACTTTTTGCCCTACATGCAAATGCATGTCCGACATGGCTACTCCTCAGGTCGCCGCCGTTTTAACGCGTGTGTCCGAACGTGAGATCTACAAGCTCGTCGAGACAGGCAGTGTTCACTTCGTCGAAACCGACCGCGTTCTGGTCTGTCTTAATTCTTTGGACTCCCCATTGCACTGGCCGCCCACGGCGACTCGCGAATAAGACCGCGCACTGGATGGAAGCCTAGAGGAAAAAATATGAACAGCAGAGTCTACATCGCAATTTGCACTTTATTCATTACGGTTCTCTCGATCTCGGTCGAGTGCCAAACGGCAGGCAGTCTCGATACGTCGTTCGGTGTACTCGGAAAAGTGACCACATCGATCGGTACCAACCTAAATTCGGGTGCCAGGGCGGTAGCGGTTCAACCTGATGGCAAAATCGTGGCGACCGGATACTCAATGATCGGCACCGACCCAAATACCCGCAATCAGGACTTCGCGATAACTCGTTACAACGCGGACGGATCGCTCGATATAACATTCGGCGGCACCGGAATCGTGACGACCGACCTTACCGGCTTCCCGGATATCGCCTTCGCGGTAGCTATCCAAGCGGACGGAAAAATAGTTGTTGCAGGTCAGGCCTCAATCGACCCCAATGTGGCGCAACTCGCGTTCGGCGTAGTCCGGTACAACGCCAATGGCTCGCTCGACACGACTTTCGGCGGCGGGGACGGCATAGTTCTGACGGGAAGTTATCATCGACCTTCGTCGGTCGCCCTGCAGTCAGACGGCAAGATCGTTGTCGCTGGGCAAAGTAAGGTTAGCCTCCAGGCGTCCCAGGACTTTACCGTGGCCCGCTATAACACTGACGGCACGCTGGACACCACATTCGACAACGACGGAGTAGTCACGACGCCGATGAGCAGCGCGGATGACTTTCGCGCGATAGTCATCCAGCCCGACGGCAAGATCGTCGCGGCCGGCCAAGCCCTCTTCGCGACGTACGACATTGTAGTCGTCCGCTACCACCCCGACGGCTCGCTCGACGCTTCGTTCGACACGGACGGCAAGGTTATCACCCCGATCGGAACCTCTACCGAGGAGGCGAGCGCCGTGACGCTGCAAAGGAACGGCAAGATCGTCGTCGCCGGTGGGACCGTTGCCGGTGCCATACGACATTCGACGGTTCTTCGTTACAACTCGAACGGATCGCTCGATACGACGTTTGATGGCGACGGAATAGTAGTTACGTCAACCGATGCCAATTTCGTTAGTAATGCTTTTTTTGCGGTTGCCGCTCAAGCCAATGGCAAAATCGTGGCGGCTGGTTTCGCGGGCGGGGTCGGAAAAGCTGTTCGGTACAAAACAAACGGAGCCCTCGATAGCATAGGTAGCTTTCGATGGGGCACAACGGGGATTGTAACGTCGACCATATCATTTGCGAGCGCGATCACGATGCAACCAAACGGGAAAGTCATTATCGCTGGGTACCAGAACTTTGGGAGTTCAAACAATCAGGATAATCGGTTTACCTTGGAGCGATATCACGGTGATCGCGCCGCAAATTTTGACTACGACCGGGACGGGATGGCGGATGTTTCCGTTTATCGGCCGTCCGAGGGAAATTGGTACGTATTAGGCAGTGCAGAAGGTTCGGTGACCAGCTTTCACTGGGGCATATCATCGGACGAGATCGCTTCTGCAGATTATGACGGTGATCTCAAAACCGACTTTGCCGTTTGGCGGTCGGGCCCAGCCGCATATCTATGGATCCTTAACAGTTTCGATCAAACGGTACGGCTCGAACAATTCGGACAGTCCGGCGACGACCCGTCGATCGTCGGTGACTACGACGGGGACGGTAAAGCGGATCCGGCAGTCTATCGACCCGGCGCGGCGCCGGGTCAACAGAGTTATTTTTACTACCGCGGCAGTCTAAATAATCCAAGCGGAAACACGACCTACATCCCTTGGGGGACAAACGGCGACGTTGCGGCGCGCGGCGATTACAGTGGCGACGGCCGACTCGATCCGACAGTTTTTCGTCCGTCGAACAGCGTTTGGTATTCGCTGAATTTTGTGGACAACACTAACTCTGCGATCAAGTGGGGGCTATCGACCGACAAACCTGTACCGGCGGATTACGACGCCGACGGCCGAACGGATCGAGCAGTTTTTCGTAACGGAACCTGGTTCGTCTTGCAAAGCGGTTCCGGACTTACCCAATACGCGTTCTGGGGAATTTCGACGGATATACCGGTTCCCGCCGATTACGACGGTGACGGTAGTGCTGATCCGGCTGTCTATCGCGATGGTATTTGGCATATTCAGCAGAGTACGGCCGGCAACAGCACTACGTGGTTCGGCCTTTCAACTGATACGCCATCCCCATCTGCATATTTGCCGTAGGAGTAGATCGTATGTCGAACGCGAAGGAACCAAGAATATGATAAGCAACTTTTCACTCAAACTAAGCAATCGCCCGTTATTCAGATCGCTGTCTGCGATGGCTCTTTTCACGTTAGCAAGCATTCTGCTTCAGACGACTGGGCACCCGCAGGTTGGAACCGGACCCGAGCTCGAAAGCTCCTCGCCCGGTCACTCAGCGATCGTGCAACCGTCGGAACTGGGTAACTATCCCAACACAACAGTCGTGGTCGGCTCCAACACGACTGTTGTACCGGATTCGATGGCGGGTGCTCGAAGTATCAATGTATCTACGGACAGTATTTTTAAAGGCCGTTTCGTCGCCAACTCGGAAACGGGCGATGTGCGAATTACGAACGCGCATCCCGCCGGGGAATATACGGTCACGGTGAGAGCATTTTTCAATGGCGGTATTACGAGCATCCGGATGTTCACGTTGACGGTCATAAACGGACCGGCATGCAGCGGCGCGTTCCAATTTACGTCTGCACCTGACGTCAGCACCGGTGCCAGTTCGAATCCCAATCACGTTTCGATCGGAGATTTCAATAACGACGGAAATCAGGATTTCGCGACCGTGAATCAAGCTGTCGCTCTGGTGGCTATCCGGTTGGGGAATGGCGCCGGAGGCTTCAGTGCGATGCCCGATGTCAGCGTCGGGGCTTTTCCCCGGACGGCCGCGATAGGCGACCTCAATAACGACGGTAATCAAGATCTTGCTGTCGTCAGCCAATTCACTAACTCAATCTCCATTCGCTTGGGCGACGGACTCGGCAACTTTAATGCTGACGCTGATGTGTTGGTAGGCGACAGTCCGGTCGCCGTCGCGGTCGGGGATTTCAATAATGACGGTAAGCCGGATATCGCGGCAGCGAACTATAACTCGAACACCGTTTCCATTCGCCGCGGAGATGGCCTAGGAGCTTTCCCTAGCGGCTCGACTGTCAGCGTTGGTGTTAACCCTTTCAGCTTGGCAATCGGCGATTTTAATAACGATGGTGTGCCGGACCTCGCGACCGCCAACACTACCGCGAACACCGTATCCATTCGCCTCGGACACGGAACAGGCGGTTTTAGCGGCACCACCAATATAGCGGTCGGCAATGGGGCTTTTAACGTTGCAATCGGAGATTTCAATAACGACGGTAACCAGGATTTTGTGACCGCTAACGTAAGTGCAAGCACCGTGTCCGTTCGACTAGGAGACGGCGGCGGAGGTTTCAGTGGGACGACTAATATTCCAGTCGGGGCGAATCCTTACAGCGTAGCGATCGGTGATTTTAATTACGACGGTAATCAGGATTTTGCATCAGCTAACTCGAACGGCGACTCGGTGTCGATTCGCCTGGGAAACGGAGCTGGCAGTTTTAATGGCAACACCAACGTCAGCGGCGGCGAGGACCCGGTCAGCGTTGCGATAGGAGACTTTAATAACGACGGCCGCCAGGATCTCGCGATTGCGAACATTGGTGTAAACAAGGTGTCCGTTCGGCTGGGGGGATGCGTAGCAGCAACCACTCACCGACCATTCGATTTCGACGGAGATGGTAA
>JBKJOR010000282.1:0-2818 GCA_046595575.1 Pyrinomonadaceae bacterium
CGGCATTCGACTTCGTCGTGCGTACGACCGCGTTTCCAACGCGCAGAGCCTCCAGCATTCGCCGAGCCTCGGCCAAATCATTCTTACGAACGTATTCGAGACCGATCGCAAGATCATGATTTGAAAATGCACCGAAGCTTCTCCTTTCCGGGGCAGCCACAGGTACCATCATCGTTGCCAGACCCTTTCCGCGCGTCTCGACCAACATTGTCGCTCGACAAAGTGCCAAGTGGACGATCGTCTGCCGCGAAGTATTTGTTTTCGCATCGTCCTCGACTATCGCGAGGAGCTTTGCGGCTTCGTCGTCGCGCCCTAGCTGAAGATATGAGTGCTGAAGCCAATGCAAGGCGTGATAGCCGCCCACGCCCTCGTCGCGTGCCGTCTTCATTGCCGCGGTATTTGCAGCGATCGAATCATCCCACAGGCCGAGTGCAAAAAAGATGTGCGACGGCATATGCTGGGCGTGCGATGCGCTCCGTGCGACGGTTCCATAAGCACGCGCCGCGCGTAGTCCGCGCGGGGCGTGCACCGGATCGTCATATGAATGGATCAGATAGTGAAGAGCTCCGGGATGCAGCGGATTTTTTTGGTAGATCGATTCGGCGACGGCGGCGGCCCTCATGTAATTTTCGGTATTGCGATCGGTTCCCGTCAGACCCAATAGAGACAGCGAGTAGAATGCCTGCGCTTCGACATCGTCGGGAAAACGTTTTGTCAGCTCGGTCATCGCATTCGAGTAGGCGGCCGCGATCTGGAGTTGTTCGCCATCCCCGTAAAGCTTTTCAACGGCATCGAGGTACATCTTTTCGCGCTCGGTCGGAGCCTTCGCACGCCGCTCCGCCGCCGTCGGGGCGAGCCGAGCGAGGACGGCGAGTGCAGAGGCGCGATCTTGTTCGCCCCATATTCGATGATCGTACGTCATCGCTTCACCCCAGTATGCGAGCGCAAAATCGGGGGCTAAGCGCGACGCCTCAGCGAACGAGCGCCGTGCTCGTGCGTATTCAAAACTGTGAAGAAGGAGGACGCCCTCGATGAAATGTTTCTGCGTCTCGGCCGGACCGGAGTTTGGAAAGTCGATCTTGCCGAGATCGACGGCGCCGGTCGATTTGGCCACGCCAGCGTCGTGATGTTGCTGAGAAAAGGCAGCGCAGCTAAGGCCTATCAATACAAAAACCGAGGCGATTGAGCGAAGCATTTCGAGTTCCTCCGGGTAAGCAGGTGCGTTGAGTTAAATTTGAGTGCGGCTATTCTACCAGCGAACTTCCACATCAAGAAGTCTTGCGGCTTGCCGCTCGGTGTGCGGAAAAGCTCCGCTTTTCCGTCAGCACGCCAAAATGATTCCGCGGCTCCGCCGCCCGATATCGCGGCCTAGCCGCGGCAGTTTCAGTTGCCCCGAACGGAAAAGCCGAGCTTTTCCGCGCACCGAGGGGCTAAGCCCACTTAACCAATAGCTGATTCACCCACTCCGATGTGACCCGGGCCATCTCGTCGAACACATCCTCGGAGCTTGTCCGCGTGCGTTTCAGGATCTTAAAGCTGTGATCGGCGGTGTCGAGTAAATGCAGAGTCGCCTGCTTTCCGAGTTTCTCGATGGTCGGTTCGAGAAGTTCAAGTTCACCGAGCGAGTCGCGTGTGCCCGAAAGAAAAAGCAGGGGGATGGCGACGTTGTTTAAATGCTCGGCACGTTTAGTATCGGGTGCTCCCGCGGGGTGAAGAGGAAACGCAAATAGCACGAGACCGACGACGCCTCCGAGCGGCTGTTCAGATTGTGCGGTCGTCGTCATTCTCCCGCTGAACGAATGACCACCGGCGAGCAAGGGAAGATCTGGCGCGGCCTCTTTCGCGGCTTTTACCGCTGATCTGATCGTCGCAATGCATACCGGATTCGGATCGCGCCCACGTTTGTTTTCTGAGTATGGGAAGTTATACCGAAACGTCGCGATCTTTTGCGCAGCGAGATGCTCAGCGATCTTCTCGAGCATCGGCGTCCGCATATTCGAACTCGCACCGTGACCGAGTACGAGCACATGCGTCGCATCATCTGGCTGCATTAAAAGCGCCGAGACTTCGCCCTTTGAGGATGTGGCGATGAACTTCAGAACCTCTATCTTAGATTCCATCGTGACTTTTAGTAACGGGGTAGATCTCAACGTCGCCGATTGCAAGTATTTCAACGTTGTAGTCACCGCCGAGCAAAAGGTAGTGGACTAATTTGCCGCCCTCCGCGCCTTCTGCGTGTTCGACGTTGAACTGGTTCAGCCAAGGCGAGTCGCGCCATATATATACGCCTGATGTCGAAGAATCGTGGGCATCAATCGGCATTATACTCGAACGACCCGGACACCTTAGAACCAAAATGCAAAAGCCCGCGCGTAAGCAAGGGCGATATGCTCAACACTGAGCGTACCGGGTAATTCTGAACGTGCAAAAGCCTATAAGATGTAAAAGCCCGCGCGAAAAGCAAGGGCGATATGCTCAACGCTGAGCGCACAGGGCAAAAGCCAGATGAGATGCACAAGCCCGCGCGTAAGCAAGGGCGATATGCTCAATGTTGAGTGTATCGCCCTTGCTTACGCGCGGGCTTTTGCATCTTAACCCTTGAAATTCTTTTTCAACCCCTGCCACACATCGGAATACTCGTGCTGCAACTCCGCACAGTCCATCGCAAACTTTGTCGGCCTTATCACATAGCGCGATTCGAACATGAACGCGAGCGTGCCCGATAGTTTTTGCGGCGCGAGTGACGCGTTCGATGCTTTCTCGAATGCATCGAGATCGGGTCCGTGGGCCGACATCTGATTGTGCAGCGATCCGCCGC
>JBKJOR010000375.1:0-6496 GCA_046595575.1 Pyrinomonadaceae bacterium
CGTTAGTCGGCGCAAACACCGTGAACGGGCCCTTACCCTTGAGGGTCTCGACCAGGCCGGCCGCCTTCACTGCAGCCACGAGCGTCGTGTGATCCTTCGAATTCACAGCGTTGTCGACGATATCCTTCGTCTTATACATTGCGGCTCCGCCAACCATCGGATTTTTATTCTTCATCATCTGGGCCGATACATCACTTGATCCAGCAAGAATCGCGATCGCAAAAACCATCGAACCAAAAATAACCTTTTTCATAATTTCTCCCTTCCTTTCTAAATATCTTTCAAAAGGATCGTTCCCTTTGCCATGGATTTCGCGACAAGGGCGGAAACGGATTCACAAGTTTCTTTGGAGCGATCAATAGTCGGAGTCGTCCAATCTGGCAAGACCGGACATTTTTTGGCGGATCAGGTCGAAAGAAAACCCTTGGCGCAGCAAGTGATCGTAGAATTTCTTGAGTTCGTCTCGTGTCTCCGGGCGGCCTTTTAACCGAAGCCGTTTTTCGAGCGCAACATCAATCAACTCATTCTCGGGCATTTTCTCAAATGCTGAACTGATCGCCTCATCGAGCGTTTCGCGGTCAAGCTTCTTTCTCGACATTGCCTGCTGCAGCTTCCTTTTACCCTGAGGTTTCTGGCGGAGTTTTGAAAGGGCGAGGTCTGCAGCGAACTTCGCGTCGTCCAGATAGCCATACTCCTTTAGTTTCGCGAGCACGCCATCGACGATCACTTGGTCAGTCCAGGCTTTTTCAAGCAGACGCTCACGCAGCTCGCCGATCGAACGCGGTTTTGCAGCGAGCAATTTGACTGCCCGGTTCATTGTCCGGTCACGTGACCGTTCGACGTCCTTTATCACCCGGTCCTTATCCTCGATCGGGGTGGTCCGCTTTCGCCACATAGTTTGACGACCATTATCAATTAACTGATAGCTATTCAATAATTGAGGAGGAATAGAATATAACTCGATCGAATGGATGGACTTCTGATAATCGATAAGCCTGCCGGTATAACATCGCACGACGTCGTCGCTCGCGTCCGGCGGATCCTAAAGACAAAACGCGTGGGTCACACGGGAACGCTTGATCCATTTGCGACCGGGGTTCTCGTGCTGCTCATTGGTGCAGCGACACGTCTTGCCCAGTTCGTCGATAAGGATGAAAAAGAATACGAGGCGACTATCCAGTTTGGGTTTGAAACGGATACGGGCGACGTTACCGGAACGCGGAGTACGGAGTGCGGAATGCAGAATGAAGAGGTCGCCGACGCTTTGCCAGCTGTGAAGTGGAACGAGGTGCTTTCCAAGTTTCGCGGAGACGTAATGCAGACTCCCCCGATGTACTCTGCGAAGAAAGTCGACGGCCAGAAACTCTACGAGCTAGCGAGGAAAGGTGTTGAGATCGAGCGTAAACCTGTAAAGGTCAGAGTCAGCAAGTTGGAAGTAATGTCGGACGAAGTCCGTGAGCCGCAATCCTCGATCCGTATTCTGGTTGCCTGCTCCGCCGGTACCTACATTCGATCGCTTGCCGTAGACATCGGCCGTGCGATAGGAACGGGAGCACACCTTACCGAACTCCGCCGCACGCGTGCCGGCCGATTCGGCATCGGGCAAGCGATCACCCTGCGTGAGCTCGAAGATTCTCAAGATCCAGTCAGCCGGCTGATCGCGAAGGAAGAAGCCGTTGGCCATCTACCTGAGATCATTCTTTCTGAGGAGCGCATTGCGAAAACGAGGAACGGTCTGTCGACGCGCGTCGATGCTGATCAGTTCGCGGACGGAGCATCCGTAAGAATGCTTGATGACGCTTCGCATCTTATCGCTATAGGCGTCGCCCGGAACGACGAGAATATTGTGCAGCCGAAAATCGTTTTGGGATAAAGTTGTATCGAGTGTTCTTATGAAAAAACGAAATCTTGCGCTGGGATTAGGCGGAGCGATCGGGGCGGCGATCGCGGTTAAATTTCTGACCAGGGCGAGCAGCGTTGAATGGGATGCGGTGTCGCACGACGTCCCGCATGCCGATCGTTCGAGCTTTGCCCAGATCGATGGCGCACGCATTCACTACCAGGAATTCGGCGACGCGTCCGATCCGACGATCCTTCTGATCCACGGCTACACCGCTTCGGTTTTCGTTTGGAAAACAGCCGCACCGATTTTAGCGGGCGCCGGCTTTCACGTGATCGCGGTCGATCTGCTTGGCTTCGGTTACTCCGAGAAACCGTCGTGGTTTGATTATTCGATAGCGTCGCAGGCACGGATGGTCTCCCGCTTTATGAATCGACTCGGTGTAGGCAGGGCGACGATAGTTGGGAGTTCGTACGGCGGTGCGGTTGCGGCGACGCTAGCCCTCGATTATCCCGAGCGGGTCGAGAAGCTGGTTCTGGTCGACACCGTCAGCAACGACAACCTGAAAAATCACCCGATCCTAAAGCTCGCGTCAATCCGCGGCATCGGCGAGGCGTTAACGCCATTCCTTGTCGATTCGCGAGCGTTTCAGCGCTATCGGATGCGAGGAACGCTTTCGCCGGCGAATCACGGGCTCATCACCAATGAGCGAGTCGAAGGGATCCTTCGCCCGCTCACGGCGGCGGACGCGCACCGTTCTCTTCTGGCGACATCGCGAAACTGGCACGCGGCGCGGATTGAAGACGACGCCCATCTTATCAGCCAACCGACGCTTATTATTTGGGGCGAGGACGACCGCGTCATTCCGTCCGATGACGGCCACAAGCTTCACGCTTCGATCCTCAACTCGCGATTCGTAATCCTTAAGAACTGCGGCCATGTTCCACAGGAAGAGAAGAGCGAGCTGTTCTCGGATCTGGTGGCCGAGTTCTGTCGTGATAAGAAGGGGCGGGTTCGGTCGCGCGATGAAGGCGAAATGCTGCTCGACCCGGCGTGAGGGTCGCGCTAAAAATATCTGAAGTGTCCTGTGATCTTCCAATCGAACAGGCGATCCTCGGCACTGGTGCCTGCGCCGATGTTATGGATTATCAGAAATCGTCTCGCACGTTCATTCCACAAATTTGAAACGACGCCGATATGCGTCAATCCTTTTCCATTCAGGTCCCATGAGACGACATCTCCCGGTCTGTAATCACCTGCGTCGGCGGAGACGCGAATTGATTTTCCCCTCCGCGTGAAAAAGGTTTGCAGGTTGGGAACGCGTCGATGATCGATGTTTGTATCGGTCTTTGCGAGTCCCCATTTCTTTGGATAGGCGGCGAAGTTGCTAGCCATGTCTTCGTGCACCTCACGTTGCAGGTCCACGCCCGCGCTGCGAAAACTCCGGATAATAACGTCGGTACAGGCGCCGGTCTCGATCGGAACGTCGCCGCTCGGGTAGGGGATCGTGAAGTAATCTTGTGTGTAACTAGTTGTTGACCGCGTCTGCGTTATCGCGCCTTCGAGAAGCTTACGGATCTCCGGTGAAGCCACTTCATTGACAGTCTTAACATCAGCAGGCAGCGTCGCTCCGTCGCGTGACACGTCACCGCTGCATGCGGCGCCTGCCGAACAAACGGTTAGGACAAGAGCGATCAATCTTGATTTGAGTTTCAGCATTGTCTGTCGACGCAGTTTAGACGTAGGCCACACAGCAAATGTTCCGAGAAGTTTATTTTTCTTTCGCACGCGGGGATAATCGGTTCGTGCACGATCTAGCTTCAGTCAATTTCCTCACGCTCGCAGCCTCCGACGTGCGCATACCCGCACTTTCCGTCGCCGCGCTCTATGGCAAAGGCGTCTTTACGACGGTTGCGATCCATGACGGAACGCCCTTCTTGTGGGAAAAACACTGGCGCAGGCTGAAGGAAAACTCCGAGCGTCTAGGCATAGATCTTTCTGACTTCCCTGAGACAAATACACGGAAAGCATTAGATGAATTGATTCGCGCGAACCTCGTCCGCGATGGCCGCGGCAGAGTTACATTCTTTGACGAATCAACCGGCGGTCTTTGGGCGAAAGACGAATCTGCTTCGAAAACCAGTCTCCTGATCACGACCGCGGACCCGCGATCCCAGGCGGAAAACTTCCGACTCGGTGTCTCGCCGTTTACCATCAACTCCGCTTCTCCCCTCGCCGGTGTGAAATCGTCGAACTACCTGGAAAAGATCGCTTCACTCGCCACCGCGAGAGATGGCGGTTTCGACGAAGCGATCCAGCTGAACGAACGTGGCGAGATCGCCGCGGCCTGTATGGCAAATGTTTTTTGGCTGAAAGATGGAACGCTATTCACGCCCGACCTGGCTACCGGCTGCCTGGCTGGGACGACACGCGAATTCGTTATGGAGAACACTGTGGTCAGCGAAGTCCGGAGCGGGATCGATAGTCTGCACGATGCGGATGAGATATTTTTGACGTCGGCCGGGCTCGGCATCGTCCAGGTAAGCGAATTTGAGGGTCGTGTCCTCAAGGGGCAACCGCACTCGATCACAGAACTCCTGCAGCGCGAATAGCGGACACAAAAATACACGAAACCGCTGCGGATGGCTCCGTGCGGCTTCGTGACCTTTACTGCAGAGGAATCAAGCGGCCGTTTCGAAGAGAGCGAGGATCTGTTTTCCCTCGTTCGAGCGTGGATCGATCGTACGCAAGTGCTTCTGTCCTTGCATTTCCCAGATCGCGGTCACGACGCCCTCTTTCTCGACTGCCTGATAATGTACATCTTCAGGCGCTAGTTCGGGCGCTTCTTCAGTCACTGATTCCTCGGCTGCTTTTACTGCTTCTTCTGACATCTCTAAAAACAAATCTCCTAAAACTATTCGCTGCCGTCTCGCTCGGCAATGGTGATCGTGGGCTTAGCTTCCGTTTCCGTTTCCCCGCCGTCAAGTTCAGCGATCGTGATCGTCGGTTTAGCTGCCGTTTCCTGGGGTTCGGTGTTATCCGTGTCTTGCTGCATATTGACTCCTATTCTTATTCCGCAGACTCAGCGATCTCGGCGATCGTTATCGTAAGCCGGCGTTTTCCATTATCAATGAAAAACGTATTATCGTCGGTTTGCGGATCCGCAGTTGTCGTCTCCGACGAGCTTACGGTCAATTCCGCAATTGTAATAGTAACTCTTTTGCCGCCTTCGGCTTGGATCTCTGCATCACTCTCTGGCATAGGGGTATCCTCCGTTGGGCACTAGACTAAGTAAAACCGTTCGTAAGGCTTAGATTCTACACGCGGGGCCTATTCTTGTCGAGCTTTTACTCCTGTTACTTCACCCGCCGGGGGGTCAGCTCGTAAAACCAGAAATCATTGTTCGGCTGATCGATCTTTAACTCGTCTGTCTTGCCGTTCCTATCCATCGTAAACGTAACGAATCCGCGCGGAAAATTGTAGGCTACCGAGGACCGCCACTTGATCTCGAATGTATCGTAATGCCAGTGATTCAGATCGGCCACGAAATTTGGCGAAGGGCCGAAGCGCATTACGAGCTTGCCGCCTTCTTGGGCAACCACAATGTCACCGTATAGTTTGTCCGAGTACGTTCCGGTGTAACCAGCATGCGGCAGCGACGGGCGCGTGTTGACGGCCCGAGCAGCGTCTTGCGTTTTCAGCTCTTCGTCCGCGGCCGCCTTGTTACGTTTCAATTGATCGACTGCTTCGGCGTTCCAGTCGCGTTTCGGAGCGTTAACAAAAACGTCGCGGATCTTGCTCATCATCACCGCAAAGCCCGGCGATTCGCTATTGGTCAGCACGACAAAGCCTACATTCTCTTCCGGGATCAGCACGGTGTACGAGAGCATTCCGTCGAGCCCGCCGCTATGGTTGATGATCTTGCGTCCTTGATAATCGTAGACGAACCACCCCATCGCGACGCCGGTGAAGTGACGAGTCGGGTTGCCTCTAAAGCCGGCTTCGGTGATTTGCTGCGCGAGATACGGCTGGTGCATTTGCCACGCCTGCTGTTCGCTAAAGATCTGTTTGCCCTCGAATTTACCTTTCCCGAGCTGCAGACGGATCCACTTTGATAAATCGGCGACCGATGAATTCAACGCGACCGCACCATATCCTCCGTTCACGTTTCCGTGAGGCAGCGAGCGGAGCGGCCCGCCGGATTCGTTGTGCGGACGTGCCGCGTTCGGACCGAGATCACCGAATCCGCACCTCGTGTCTTTCATCCCGATCGGATCCAGTATCCGCTCACGGACAAAACTGCACCAAGATTTTCCCGATACTTTTTCTACCACCTTGCCGGCTGCGATAAACATCAGATTCTGATAACCGTAACGCGTTCGGAAGCTTGAAACCGGTTTCAAATACCGCACGCGGTTCAATATCTCCTCCGCCGTGAACGTCGCCTCATACCAGAGCAGATCACCGCTGAATGTGTCGAGCCCGACGCGGTGAGTGACGAGATCGCGGATCGTCAATTCACTTGTTACCCATGGGTCGTACATCTGAAGGTCGGGGAGATACTTCGATACCTTGTCGTCCCAGGCGAGCTTTTTCTCGTCAACGAGAATGGCGAGGCTTGCCGTCGTAAACGCCTTGGAGTTCGAGGCGATCGCA
>JBKJOR010000389.1:0-15110 GCA_046595575.1 Pyrinomonadaceae bacterium
CGGATTCTTTTTCGCCCATTTCAGCGGCGGCGGCGCAGGCCGCTTCAGCTACATATTTGATCCGCAAAGCCGGATCCCAACCGCAGACTTCCGTATCAACGGCGGCGAGAAAGGCCTATTCTTCGCTTATGGGGGTGCGAATTCGAACGACGTCTGGACGGCATTCTACAGTGAGCAGGATTATGCACGCGGCATCGTAGGATACTCGGACCTCTTTGATCTGGTTGACACGGAACACTACGACGTCGAGCTTGACCTGCGCTCACCGAAAAGCAAGATCGGTCTCCGGACGAGGATCAAGATGAGGTCTCGCTTCGACGGTGTTAATGCGATCCCGTTCTCGATCGGCGAAAACCTTGGAGAATATGAAAATCAGCGCCTGAAGAAGCAGATGCGCGTCAAAGCAGCCCGCATCGGGTCGACCTCCGTTGCGGCGGTCCAGGAAGATTGGGAAGGTGGGGTGACGGTATTCCTGCCCACGCCGTTAAAGGCGAACGAAATAGTCGAGCTTGAAATGGAATTCGAGGGCGACTTCCTCCGCCAATCGCAGTTGATCGAAGACGTCTCGTATCCGCGATCGAACGAGAGTTGGTACCCGCGGCACGGATACCTGGACCGCGCGACATATGATCTGACGTACACACATGCCAAAAAGTTAAAGGTCGGGTCGGTTGGAACCCGTTACGTGGAAGCACCCTCGCCCGAGAACAAGGACATCGTCGTCACAAAATATCGTATGACGCAGCCGGTGGCATTGGTTACCTTTGCGCTAGGTCCATGGGAACGTCACAAAGAAATGGTGAAATGGGATGGCGGCGATAAAGAGATCCCCCTCGAATTCAATTCGGTTCCGGGCTCTCATCAGGCGGTAAAAGAAGATTTCATTTTGGCGGAGCTTAATAATTCCGTTCGCTACTTTAACGCACTGTTTGGCAACTATCCGTACGAAACATATAGCGCGACGTTTCATCCTTACGGATTCGGTCAGGGATTTCCGTCGATGCTGATGATCCCGCCGGCCGATCGCGCGGGCAAGTACACATACTCTTTCATCGCACACGAAACTGCCCATCAGTGGTGGGGAAATATAGTGACCTGGAGATCATATCGCGACCAGTGGTTGAGTGAAGGGTTCGCAGAATATTCGGGAATTCTATACACCGCTTTACGAGAGAGTCCGAAAGCGAGTCGTTCGCTAATCACCGAGATGCGCGATTCGCTCAGGCAACCACCACGCACGGAGACCGGTGTCGGATCCGGAAAGCTCAACGACGTGGGGCCTCTCATCCTGGGCCACCGTCTTGACAGTAGGAAATCGTATGGAGCTTATCAGGCCTTGATCTACAACAAGGGAGCCTTGGTTCTGCGGATGTTACATTTTCTCCTTTCAGATCCGGTGAGCGGAAGCGACAAGGCTTTCTTCGACATGATGAAGGATTTTGTAGAACGGCACCGAAACTCGACGGCATCTACGGACGATTTCAGAAAAGTCGCCGGAGAGCATTTCGCAAGATCCGCTATCGCAAAAAAATACAGGGTGACCGACCTCAACTGGTTCTTTCAGCAATGGGTTTACAACACGGAGATCCCGTCGTACAAGTTGGAATACGCGATCCAGGATCAACCTGACGGGTCCGTTACGGTCACTGGAAATGTGTTTCAGGACGGCGTGGCCGAGAAGTTCTTCATGCCTCTCCCGGTGGTCTTTACTTTCGGTCAGAGTCGCTATGCCAACGGCACCGTACACGCATTTGGTCCGAAGACACCGTTCCAGATAAAGCTCGCTTCAAGACCGTCGAAGATGGAGCTCGACGAGCATCGATGGGTGCTGTCTGAGAAAACGGAGACTAAATAGCCGCCGATTAAAAAGGTGACATCTCCGATCCGTCGGTGACGTCATGCGTAATTCGTGTTCGTTATTTTCGTGTGAGTTAGTGGTTTCAGTTCGCCAAAACAGACTGGTTCCACTAACTCACACCAAGTAGATTCAACTTGAGGCCTAATACAAATTCCCTTCTCTCTTCCTTCCCGTGTAATCGACGTACACGACTTTCAACTCGGTGTAGAAATCGAGCGACGTCGATCCCTGCTCACGGGCCCCGAGACCGGTGTTCTTGATCCCGCCGAATGGAATGTGCGCTTCACCGCCTGTCGTCGGAGAATTAATATGCGTCATGCCCGATTCGATCTCATCGACAAACCGATAAACGAGGTTGGTGTCGTTCGTAAAGACGGAGGACGACAAACCGAATTCGCTGTCGTTTGCTACGCGCATCGCTTCGTCGAAATCTTTTACCCGCAGAACCGACAAAACGGGACCGAAGATCTCTTCCTGCGCGATACGCATATCCGGAGTCACACGATCGAAGACGGTCGGCTCGACAAAGTAGCCGTTGTCGAGACCTTCGCCCGTAGCTCGTTTCCCGCCGCACAGCATCTCGGCTCCGTCTTCCCGACCGATGTCGATATATTTCAGAACGGTGTTGAATTGCCCCTCATCAACCGAGGGTCCGATCTCGTTCGCAGGATCGTCGCCGGCACCTAGCTTAAAGCTCTTCGCCCTTTCGACGATCTTCTTAACGAATTCATCAGCAACCGAATCGATAACAACCGCTCGTGATGTCGCGGTGCAGCGTTGACCAGTCGAGCCAAATGCACCTTGCGCGGTAGATTCGACCGCGAGTTCCATATCACAGTCTTCCAACACGACAACAGGATTTTTCCCGCCCATCTCTGCCTGGACCGCTACTCCGCGAACTGCGACCTGAGCGTAAAGCTTGAGCCCAGTTTCAGTCGAGCCCGTAAACGAGATCGCCCGAATCGCGGGGTGATTAACGATCTCGTCACCTGCTTCCGACCCTGAACCGAGCACCATGTTCAGCACGCCTTTGGGTATGCCGGCTTCGATAAAGATCTCCGTCATCAGCGTCGCCGTCAGCGGCGTGAGCGTCGCCGGCTTAAAGACGACGGTATTTCCCGCGACCAGGGCCGGTGCAAGTTTCCAAGCCGGTATTGCTATCGGAAAATTCCAGGGCGTAATGCACGCGACAACCCCATGCGGCTGCTTGATCGTGTACGCAAAATTCGAAGGCAGCTCGGACTGGATCGTCTCGCCGTTCATCCGACGAGATTCACCGGCGCAAAATTCCACGACGTTAATCGCCCTCTGCGTCTCACCTCTCGCTTCCGAGATCGTCTTCCCTTCTTCGCGCGTTATCGCCGCCGCAAGTTCTTCTTTTCGCTCCTCCATCAGCCTTGCCGCCCGTGCGACTATTCGTCCGCGTGCCGGCGCCGGAGTGTGTTTCCAATCTCGAAACGCGTTGTATGCAGCCTCGACCGCGTGCCTCGCCTCCTCTCTGGAAGCGAGCTCGATCGTGCCGATCACATCGTCGATATTGGCCGGGTTAATGTTGGGTGCGGTGCGTCCGGACGCTGAGTCGATCCACTTGCCGTTTATGAAACTACGGTAGGTCGTCATAGAGGTGTAACTGTTAGAAAGGTAATGTTTATCGTGGTAATCTTAGTCGACATGTCGCCCAAAAGCAAAGAAAACGTACGCGAGCTGCTCGAAGAACGGGCCATTACGGCTCCTCATAAGGCCTTTCTGTTTTCGGAAGCAGATGGACGCGAATGGACATACGAAGCTTTCGATCAAACGGTCAATCGTACGGCGAATATGCTTGTGGCGAATGGTATCGCGAAAGGCGACGTTGTCAGTTTGCTGCTCCCGAATTCCGCCGAATACATAATCGCTTATTTCGCGTGCTGGAAGATCGGGGCGATCGCCGGGCCGGTGAACTCACTGCTGAAACGCGAAGAGATCGAGTGGGTTGTCGCCAACTCGGAAGCGAAGCTGATGTTGCTGGGAACCCCGTACACGGGGGACGCTGCGGCGAACGAGTCAGTACCACCTGCGTCAGCGGGTGGTCGAGAGCCGAGGTCAACTGGCGTGGATTCAGTAATCGGCGCACTACCACCCGCTGACGCAGGCGGCACTGACTCGTTCCGGAGGATCGTCTTCGATGACGTATCAGTCACGGACAACTTCTCAGACGCATTCGAATCTGCCGAGCTTAGTAGCCCCGACGAAGCGATCATCATCTACACATCGGGCACGACAGGAAAACCAAAAGGCTGCCTGCTGACACACGGCAACCTGATCGCGAACGCAAAACAGATCGCGGAATGGATGAACTTTACCGAAAGCGATCGGCTGCTTACCGTGATGCCTCTGTTTCACATGAACGCCGTTTCAGTGACGACGATGACCGCACTATACGCGGGTGGCTCGACGGTAGTGTCACCAAAGTTTTCGGCGTCGCGGTTCTGGGACATCATCGACAAATATCAGATCACGTCCTTCGGCTCGGTGGCGACGATGCTGTCGATGCTTTTGGAACGCCGCCATCCTGGCGGCGAGCCGGCTGGAAGCCGGCGTTCCTTGCGCTTCGCCATGTGCGGCTCGGCACCCGTACCGGCCGAGGTGATGAAAAAGTTTGAGAACGCGTTCGGTGTCCTCGTTATCGAAGGTTACGGTTTATCGGAATCGACATGCCGCTCAACGTTCAACCCACCAAACCTGGATCGTCGACCTGGATCATGTGGCAAGCCCATCGGTAATGAGATGAAGGTCCTCGACGAGGAAGATAATGAAGTGCCGGACGGCGATCTCGGCGAGATCGTTCTAAGCGGGCCGAATATTTTTAAGGGCTACTTTAAGAATCCCGACGCCACGAAAACAGCATTTGCGAACGGCTGGTTTCACACCGGCGATATCGGATATCGGGACGCGGACGGTTTTTTCTACATCGCCGATCGCAAGTCGGACATGATCATCCGAGCGGGCGAGAACATTTATCCGCGCGAGATCGACGATCTGCTTTATACGCATCCGGCCGTTGCTCACGCCGCCGCTATCGGTATTCCGGACGATCTATACGGCGAAGAAGTCACTGCGTTTGTCGTATTGAAAGACGGGGCGTCGGTGACCGAAGACGCGCTGATAGATTTCTGCCGCGAGCGTCTGGCCGATTACAAATGCCCGAAGACCGTGCATCTGGTGAAAGATATCCCCAAAGGTCCGACGGGAAAACTTTTGAAGCGAGAGCTCGCAATTCTTGCGCGGGCGATGACCGTTATTCCGGAGTAACTGAAAACTTATAACTGAAAACTGATAACGCGAGAGGGGATTTTTATTTTCACTTATCACTTTTCAGTTTTCAGTTATTCCGAAGGCTGTCCTCAGTCTTTCGACTTTCGTCGGATGTTTGTGCGGTGTAAACTAACGGCTTCTTATGGCAAAGCGAAAACTTGGAATCGCGGTAGTCGGTCTTGGCGGTGCGGTTGGTACGACGATGGCGGCCGGCATCGAACTGTTGAAGCAGACGGCGGTCGGGACCGAGGGCCTGCCCCTCGCAGGCATCTCCGCCGACGGACTTGCCGATTATTCCGACATCGTTTTTGCGGGCTGGGACCTGTTCGGTGATCACCTTGCGAAAGCGGCTGAGGAGCACGACGTACTAACCCATAAACAGTTTGTCGCGGTGGAAGACGCGCTGAGGAAGGTCAAACCGTGGCCTGCGATCGGCGACCCGAAATTCCTGTCCAACATCGATGGAACGAGCACGCTGCCGAAGGCTTCGCATCGCGAGATCATCGAAAAACTCCGGGCGAATCTGCGGGAGTTCATCTCGACATGCGACTCGGTGGTCGTCATCAACCTTGCATCTACTGAAAAGCTGGTGACTGAGGGAAACGAGATCTTCAACACGCTCGCGGGTTTCGAGAAGGCTCTTGATGAGAGTTCACCGGACATATCGCCCGCGATGCTCTATGCATACGCTGCGTTGACCAAGGGAATACCATACGCGAATTTCACTCCCTCGGTCGCTGCCGATATCCCCGCGCTGGTTGAGCTTGCCGACCTGCGAAAGGTCCCGATCGCGGGAAAGGACGGCAAGACCGGACAAACTTTCATCAAGACCGTGCTCGCTCCGGCTCTTAGATCGCGGGCACTGAAGGTTGAGGGTTGGTATTCGACAAACATTCTTGGGAACCGGGACGGCCTGGCGCTCTCGAATGAAGATTCGCTCGCTTCGAAGGTGAAGACCAAGAGTTCGGTGCTCGAAGATATTCTGGGTTATCAGGTAGAAGATCACATCGTCGACATTCGTTATTACCGCCCGCGCGGAGATAACAAAGAGGCCTGGGACAACATCGACGTCACGGGTTTCCTCGGCCAGCCGATGCAGATAAAGGTAAATTTTCTCTGCAAGGATTCTATCCTCGCGGCTCCTCTCGCGATCGAGATCGCGCGTTGTCTCGATCTTGCCAAGCAACGCGGTGAATCGGGGATCCAGGAGCAGCTTTCGGTATTTTTCAAATTGCCAATGGCACGTTCAGGCAAACCGGAACAAGCGTTCCATCGGCAGGAAGAGATGTTGTTGAGTTGGCTGACAAGGCAGAAACGCGAGCGGTAGGGAGGGTGCGGCGCCGGAATAAAGAACACGCTCTTTACCGGTCAGGTATATGCCGGCTGATCTCAGCTTTCGCCGCGATAAGTCCGATTCCGGCGCCGCACCATCCCTACCGGTCGGGTTTCTGCCTGCTGATCTCTGCTTCCGCAGCGATATATCCAAAACTCGCCCACTGGTTTCCAGCTACGATCTTCTTGAATATCGTCATCGCCTTTTCCCGATCACCGCTGTAGAGAAAGTAATTGCCGACGCCGTATCCCAACGATGCGGAGCCGAGTGTAGTCGCATCACTGCCGAGTTCGGAAAGCAGACTTTCAACTTTGATCTCGCCACGATTGAGTCGGATGAGTTTTAGATAGTCGCCATTCTCGATTATCTCTGTCCGTCCCGCGAAAGGCTCGAGGATCTTCTTCGCTTCCTTTCTTTTTCCTTGCCGTCGAAGAGTCATGTAGTGCCAATACGCCGTCGCGACCCGCATATCGTTGTTTGTCGACACCTTCTGCGCGGCCTCGTACGCTTTCAACGCCCGGGCGAAATCTCCCTTCAAATAATGAGCGAGACCGAGGTGATACCAGGTGTTCGATTGGAGCGTACTCGTCGGGATATTTTTTGAGTTGGGTGCCCCGTCGGGCTCGATCTCGTCAGGCTTTCCTTCGACCAGCTTAGCCGCCGTTTCCAAATCCCGGATCGCGTCGTCGAAACAGCGTACGGTCAGGTATCGATGACCGCGGTGGCGATAGAGCCGGGCATCGTTCTTGTGAAGGACTAGTCCACTAGAGAAGATCCGAACGGCGTTCTTATATTTGCCGAGATATGCTACGCGGCGGCCGAGCCATATTATCGAATCGGCGGAGTTGGGTTTCTCCAGATGGACTGCTTCCGCATCCGTGAGATTTTTCTCATAGAGCGTGCGGGTCTCGGCAGGAAGCACCGGAGCGACTTCTCGCGCTGCAAGCAAGCATGGCTGCGCATCGGCCGTTAGAGCCATGACCGATATCAAACACAATCCGACGAACGTCACCTTCATGCGGGGAATATTAACAGAAGGGGTAACGGAGGTGCACAGCTTCAAGATGCAAAAGCCCGCGCGTAAGCAAGGGCGGTATGCTCAATGCGGGGAAACGTTCAGCCGCGCCCACGCGACGTTGCAAGAACTTCCTGATATCGCCCTTGCTTACGCGCGGGCTTTTGCATCGTGTCTGGCCCGTGCCTACGCTCCGTCTTTTGTACTTTGCTTTACCCGCAGGCTTTGCGTGAGAATGGTTTCAACAATATGTCGCTCAACCCGATCTCATACTCTCTTCCCTCCAACATCGAGGACGCCGTTCGAGCCGAATCAAAACGGTGGATGGCTGAAGATCGCGTCTCCCGTATCTGGGCGAAAGACGCGAGCGTCTGGACTGGTGAGGATGAATCGAAATGGCTCGGCTGGCTCGATATCGTCGCCGAAGAACTCACCGACCTCGACAAGTACCGCGATCTCGCCATCGACATCGAACAGGCTGGATTCACAAACGTTCTGTTGATGGGAATGGGCGGATCGTCGCTTTGTCCCGAAGTGCTTGCGATGACTTTCGGGAAACAGAATTTTCACATCCTTGATTCAACGGTTCCTGCCCAGGTGAAGGCCGTCGAAGATAGACTCGATCTCACGAAAACCCTATTTATCGTCGCAAGCAAATCCGGCTCGACGCTCGAACCAAACTGCTTCAAGCAATATTTCTTCGATCGCGTCTCGCAGATCTCGGACGATCCCGGCAAACAGTTCATCGCGATCACGGATCCCGGTTCGAAGATGGAGCAGGTGGCGAAGGCCGACGGTTTTCGACAGATTTATTACGGCAAACCTGAGATCGGTGGACGATTTTCGGCGCTGTCGGCTTTCGGTCTGGTCGCCGTCGCGTCGATGGGACTCGATGTTGAGATCATTTTGAAACGAGCGACCGAGATGGTTGAGGCCTGCCGCTCCATTGACCCGAACGAGAATCCGGGTACTCTTCTCGGCATCGTTCTCGGTGCCTGCCACGCGCAGGGACGCGACAAGCTGACCATATTTACGTCACCCGAAGTTTACGATCTCGGCGCTTGGCTCGAGCAGTTGATTGCCGAATCGACCGGGAAGAGCGGCGTTGCGATAATTCCGGTCGATCGTGAGCCGATGATCGACCCCGAAAATTATAATAACGACCGCGTGTTCATACATCTTGCTGTCAAAGGTTCGCCGATCGATGAATCGGCGTACCAGCGGATCGAAGATATTGAGCGTGCCGGGCATCCGGTCATCCGTATTGAGCTCGAGACCCTCTATCACATCTCGCAAGAGTTTTTCCGGTGGGAATTCGCAACGGCCGTCGCGGGGTCGGTGATGAATCTCAACCCGTTCAACCAGCCTGATGTCGAATCGGCGAAGATCGAGACGCGGATGATCACGGATGAATTTGAACAGACCGGGTATCTGCCGGAAGAAAAGCCGTTCTTTGAGGAAGGTGGGATAGCGCTGTTCAGTAATGATTCGAACATCGCGTCGTTGGACGAGATCGCGGGTGATAACCGATCGCTTGCCGGCTACATGAAGGCCCACATTTCGCGGTTACAGACAGGCGATTATTTCGCTCTGCTTGGGTACGTCGAGATGAATTCTGAAAATGAAAAACTCATGCAGCAGATTCGCGAGACAGTACTTTTGCGAAAGCTTGCTGCGACGTGCCTCGGTTTCGGCCCACGGTTCCTACATTCGACCGGCCAGGCCTACAAGGGCGGTGCAGACAACGGAGTATTTCTACAGATCACGTCCGACGACGAATTCGATCTACCGGTTCCCGGACAAAAGTTCACGTTTGGTGTCGTGAAGTCCGCACAGGCTCGAGGCGATTTTCAGGTGCTCCTCGATCGAGGTAGAAGGGCTTTGCGGGTGCATATCGGTGAGGGCTTGAGCGTGGGCGAAGGTTTGGAACGCCTGGTCAAGCTGACCGGGGAATAATCGCCGTGGAATCTGTCCGTGTCAAGACTCGGATGCTTGGCGGCGAAGCCGCCGAAAGATCCAAGCCAGACGTGAAACGTCTGGAAATATCCGAATTTCAGCTCCCGCACTGAAGGCGCGGTAGACAAGGGCATTCCGCCCCTTCAGGGATGCGGCGGCGATCTATTGCACCGTAGCAGAAGCTTCGCATCTGGCTACCATCTTTTTGGCGGCTTCGCCGCCGCAATCATAGTTTTGATACGGCCTCTAAAGCTGGAGGCAATTCATTAAAACCTCCAAATCAATTCAGAACAGAATCCGACAAACAAGCGCGAAAAACGAGGATAAGAGACTAATCTCCTATCCCCGTCATCCGCGCAAATCCGCGGCTGAAAATCTAAACCCCGACCGTCTCGTCCTCTTCAACGAGGTACGGAGTAACCGCGGGTTTATCGATATCCTCTTCCAGAACTTTCGCGATCACAGGCAGCGACAGCGACCGCACTTTTTTGATTCCCGGAACTTCTTTTCCTTTCGCGTAGACGGCGTGACGACCGTTCTCCTGGTACCACTCGGAAAGCGAAGCGGTCTTGTGCATCTCTTCGATTATCTGTCGCCAGCCAACGCCAGTGTTGTACGCACAGAAGGAAATTTCTCCTTCCTGCGTACCGTATGGGATCACACACATCTCGGTGCGGCGGAAGTCGTAGTTGAACAGGTCCTGGAACCACATACCCTCCACACACAAAACGCGCCAGACATCGTCATCTGCTTTCTCAACCTTCATCCGGTCGTTACGATCGGAGTTGGATGTCGCCGAACTCGGCTTGAAAAGATTGATGATCTGCGAGATCGGAAATCCATCGGGAGCTTTCGCTGCGTCGTAGTTGCGCATGATCGCCATTCCGAGCTGGGCCATCGTGAGTTTTTTACCGCGAGCGGTGTCCGTGATCGTCGCAACGTCCGCCATGAACCGTTCGTAGTTGAAAAATTCGAAGAGCGATCTCGTCAGGCCGGACTTTTTGTTTACGACCATCAGCGTGAAAATCCCGCAGTTCGGATGACAGTTGCATGACGACCATCCCCACGGTGCATCCGCACCTTGCAACATGTCCATCACACTCGTGAACGCCGAATAACTCGAGAGCGGGAACCAGTCGCGCATCGGTTCGAGCACGCCGTCGAGCTGCTCTTTCAGATCGTGCGTCATGCCAGCGAGAGTATATCGCTGCTTGATGCGATCCGCGTCCGTGATGTCTTCGTCGCGTCCTGTGAACGATACCGGTTGGAACGCGATCGTCTGGACCTTGTCGATATTCTCGGCGGCAAATTTGACGATGCTACCGATGCCGCCGTTATTCCACGAATTGACGATAGTCGTCACGAGCGTGACCTTTATACCGACCGACGCTAAATTCTCGATCGCTTTAAGTTTCACATCGAACAAATTCCCGACGCCGCGGTGCTTATTATCTTCTTCGTTCGTCCCATCAAACTGCAGATAGACGCCGTGCTGCCCGGCTTCCTTCGCCGCCTTGCAAAACTCGATGTCCTCGGCGTAACGAATGCCGTTCGTCGCCGCGAGGATCCGGTAAAACCCGATCTTCCTTGCATACGCGACCGCGTCGAGAAAGTACGGTGACAGCGTCGGCTCGCCGCCTGAAAACAAAATAATGATCTGACGTTTTGGTTTGAACGAGACTGCGCGGTCAAGGATTGCCTTGGTGTCTTCGAATGTCGGTTCATGCACGTATCCGACCTGATTTGCATCCATGAAGCACGGATTGCACATCATGTTGCAGCGATTGGTAAGGTCGACGGTCAGGACGGCTCCGCGGCCGAACTTGATGTCGCTTGTTCCGTGGTGGTGAACGTGCTTGTCCTCGGCTGCTTTGAAATCACGTCCAAAGAAGAGCGATTCGATTCGTTGTAGAAATTCAGCATCGGTCGCGAGAACGTCGACGAATTCGCCGTGCGTAGGACACGTCTTACGCATTAAGACCTGACCGTTCTCTTCGACGATCTGTGCCTTGATCTCGCCTGGATGAGCGTCCATCAAGATGTTCAGCGGAATGTCGCCCGAGATCACCCCAGTGCGGACGGACTTAACGCACGCTGGACACAACGAATCCGTCTCGCGCGGAAATCCAAGTGGCGGAGCCGTACGCTCGTACGACTTGAGAAGCGGCTCAGCGGCCCATGTCGGCTGGATCGATTCGCCCTCGGGCACCGCCCGGTTGACCGCTTGAAAAGCTTTCCAACCGAGATCCGCTATTTTGGAGACAGCCTTCGAACCGGTCTTTCCACTTCCTTTACCTTCACCGCGTCGGAAATTGTCACTGAACATAATGTTTATCGATCTGCGAGAGGGTGACTAGCGGAAAAATAATAACAAATTCAGCGCTTCATTACGAGCGTTTAGTCGAAGTCACCGCGGCGATCATTGTAACTCCCGTTACCGAACTCCCGGCTTTGCAACTGTCAGACTAAGCCTTTAGGATTGGCTTATATGCATAGGATTTTTCTGCTCGGCTCTATATTGCTTGCAACGGTTTCCGCGTTTTCACAGGCGGAGCTGAACCCGCTTCTCGAGACCCAGACGGCTTTCGCAAACGCCGCAGCCGAAAGCGGTCTCAAGCCCGCGTTTCTCACATTTCTAAGCGACGACGCGATCATTTTTCGGCCCGGCCCGATCAATGGAAAGCAGTATTGGAGTTCGCGCGATGACGATCCGTCCACCCTTCTCGTAAGAAGCCTGACGTACGCCGATATTTCCGCTAGCGGCCTGCTTGGCTACACGACGGGAAACTGGCGGACGTATCAGAAAGGACAGTCCGAGGGCTTGGCAAAGTTTGGCCAGTACGTGACCATCTGGGAGAAGAGATCGGATGGCAAGTTTCACGCGAGTCTCGATGTCGTAGTGATGCATGAAAAGTTGCCGTTTTCGGAGACGGATCGCCCGATCCGACAGAAGCAAACTCGTGATCTTAATAAACGCGGTCGGTCACCGGCCGATCCGTCTATGGATTTTCTCCGGTCGAGCATGGGCAGCGGGCGCCTCGGCGGCGCCTATGAAAAGTTCGCGGCTGATGATGTGCGTCTGCTGCGCGACGCGGCCCCGCCGATCATCGGTAAGAAACAGGTTGTGAGAGAGATGAACGAGTACCTCTCGATCGCGTTCCCGACAAAGGTTGCGTTATTTCAGTCGGCAGATATGGCTTACACATGGAACCCGTGCCAGTTCGATAACAGCAATGAAGGCGTCGTGATGGGAAACTGTGTTCACATCTGGAAGCTGCGAAAGAAGAAATGGCACATCGTGCTCGGGGTGATCGCTCCTGTGCCGAATGAGACGAAGCCTGTACTGAAACTGCGACCCAAAACGTAGGCAGATTCATTTTCGAATCTAGCCGGTCTCCAACGTCGCCACTTCTCACGACACCGAAAAGGCTATTCAGTAAGACGGGCGATCGCAAACATGTTCCCCGTGCTGTTCGGGTTTTTGGTTTCACCGACTACAACCAGCTTGCCGTCAGGTTGGATCGCGATATCGTTTGCCGAGGCGAACTGCCCCGCCGCGAACGCGACCGACGTGTTTTCCTCCAGCGTTCCGTTTGCCGAGTATCGAGCGATAAGGAAGTTGGAAGGTGCGCTGATAGAGCCGGCGATCCGGATCTTACCGTCGGGAGACAATGCCACAGATGCCGCGAGATCAGTACCGCCCGGAGCAAAGTCGGTTCTTACAACACCGCCGTTGCCGAACGTCGGGTCCGGTCGTCCGTTAGCTGTGAACCGCATCATCCAGGCGTCAACATCCGAGTCCCAAACGTAGCCAGATACCAGCAGTTTTCCATCGGGTTGCAAAATTGCGCTGCGAAGGCCGCCGACCAGTCCCGGACCCAGCGGGACCCGCAAAAATCCAGCGTGTCCAAACGTCTTGTCCCTACCTCCGGATTCCGTCATGCGGCTGACGAAGAAGTGGCTCGATCCGTTCGAGGTAACCGGTGCTTCATTTCCAACGATGAGTACTTTGCCGTCGTTGAGTGCGAGCATTTGCACGATCTCGGCCTGAAACGGAAAATCCACCTTATTAAACGTGATCCCGTTCACCCCATTCGCGCCATATGTCGAATCGCGAGTTCCGTCCGGATTGAGCCGGTATAGAAAGTACTGCCGCTCTTCCCCGTCCGTAATGAGAACGAGCACCTTTCCGTCGCTTCTAACAGAAACCTGCAGCGGCCTAGCGGTCGTGAATCCGGTATTCGAGCCGACGCTCACGTTCGACCCGAACGCATCGTCGACGACCCCATTCGGATTCAAGCGGACAGCTCGAACGCTCCTGGCTCCGATCGGAATGCTAGTGACCTGCGAACCTCGCAGTATCGTTCCGTCCGCGTACATTAATGCATCGGTAAAGGATGTGTTTGCGTCGGAACGCCAATCGAACACCGTGCCGCCCGCTCCAAAGCTGGTATCGACCAGACCGTTGGGCCCAAGTCCAACAAGTGCTGCACCCACCCGTTGTGCATTCGAATAATAACCGCCGACAACTATTCGACCGGTTGGCTGCACGAACACCCTCAATGCGCCGGAGAAATAACTCGTGGACGTATCGGGGAACGAGACGGTTGCCTTTCCGCCGACGCCGAATGTCGGATCGAGCGTCAATGTCGCGAAGCATGGGAGCAACAAGGAAAGGCATAAAACGAATGCCATCGCTGCTCTCGTGAGTGTAAGTTTACGATTCGGACCAAAAAACATTGATGGTATCCTCCAACGTCTCGGTGTGTTCCGCTAATTTATCATACGTTCGCAAACGCTTCTAAATATTTCACACCCGAGCCCGTATTGAAGAGGACTACTGTTTCGCCTTCGTTGATCAGGCCTTCCGAAATAAGCTTACGCAGAGCGGGGAGACAGGCCGCCCCCTCCGGAGCAGTGAAAACACCCTCAGCCGCACCAATCTCGGCAACTGCCTCTACTAATTCCTCATCGCTTACCGCGATCGCTGACCCACCAGATGCTCGGATCGCATCGAGGATCAGAAAATCGCCTATCGCTTTCGGGACGCGAAGTCCCGATGCAACTGTCGATGCATTCTCGAACTCATCGGCGAACCGCTCTCCCTTTTCGAAAGCACGGACGATCGGGGCGCAGGTTTCGGATTGCACCGTCACCATTCTCGGCCGCTTCGAATCGATCCAGCCCATCTCCTCCATCTCATCGAACGCTTTCCACATTCCGATCAAGCCAGTTCCACCGCCGGTCGGGTAGAGAATTACGTCAGGAAGAGACAGAGAACCACCCCGTCCGCGAAATGCCGACACCCCTCCTTCGTAAGGAGGAAAGCCTAGTTGCTCAGCGAGCTCATATCCCATCGTTTTCTTCCCTTCGACTCGATATGGCTCTTTGAGTGTCGATACGTCGAACCAGCCTTCAGCTTCTTTTCTCTCGGCAACGATCTTCCCGCAGTCGGTGATGAGGCCGTCGACAAGGGTCACGTTGGCTCCCGACTGTTCGCATTCGACGATGTTCGCTCGCGGAGTATCGGACGGCATAAAGATGAACGCTTCCATTCCAGCTCGAGCCGCATACGCAGCCATCGCACCGGCGGCGTTGCCGGCCGACGGAACGGCGACTTTCTTTACGCCGAGCTCCTTCGCCATAGAGATCGC